>NZ_JAGGRD010000019.1:0-206942 GCF_018613005.1 Paenibacillus sp. ISL-20 | reverse complement strand
TCGGTCGAGGGCTTATCCAAACATATTTCAATGTGCTGCAAATTCGTTTCGTATCTAGTTTTCAGGTGATCAATCACTTGAATTAAATATTGTTCCCTGATAGCTCAGTTGGTAGAGCACTCGACTGTTAATCGAGTTGTCACAGGTTCGAGTCCTGTTCGGGGAGCCATTTATGGAGAGGTGTCCGAGTTGGCCGAAGGAGCACGATTGGAAATCGTGTAGGCGCCAAAAGCGTCTCGAGGGTTCGAATCCCTCTCTCTCCGCCACTATTATTTCAAGCAAGGCCCGTTGGTCAAGGGGTTAAGACACCTCCCTTTCACGGAGGTAACAGGGGTTCGAATCCCCTACGGGTCACCACTTTCTTTATTGCATCAGGGGATGAGAATCCTGTCGGTTCGTCGGAGGATAACTTCGTAAGTATAGGCTTCGCAGTCTCGAACGAAGTGAGAGTATCCCCTACGGGTCACCACTTTCTTTTGAAAAACACTTGCTTCTTATATCAGGTTTTGGTATGATTAAAGTCGCTTTGTTACGGAGGCTTAGCTCAGCTGGGAGAGCATCTGCCTTACAAGCAGAGGGTCGGGGGTTCGATCCCCTCAGCCTCCACCATAATTTATCCCCAAAAAGTGAAGCTCATGCTTCGCAGGTGATTCCGATTACTTTTCGAGGATCCCATACAAGCAACCCTTATAATGACGCGGGGTGGAGCAGTTCGGTAGCTCGTCGGGCTCATAACCCGAAGGTCGTAGGTTCAAATCCTGCCCCCGCAACCAATTTATATCGCGATAGCGATAATGCCTCATGGAACTGTGGTGTAGAGGCCTAACATGCCTGCCTGTCACGCAGGAGATCGCGGGTTCGAATCCCGTCAGTTCCGCCATTCTTACAAGCTTCAGGGATGAGAATCCATCATGGGTTCGTCGAAGCATCATCTTCGTTAGCATAGACTTCGCAGTCTCGAACGAAGAGAGAGTATCCCGTCAGTTCCGCCATTATTTATAACTTTGGGATGAGATGAGTATCCGATATTGGGTTCCGTCAAAGTTCGCGAAGAGCTTTAAGGCTCGGTAGCTCAGTCGGTAGAGCAGAGGACTGAAAATCCTCGTGTCGGCGGTTCGATTCCGTCCCGAGCCACCATGTACGTTTTATAACTTTATATGCCGGTGTAGCTCAATTGGTAGAGCAACTGACTTGTAATCAGTAGGTTGGGGGTTCAAGTCCTCTCGCCGGCACCATTCTGGAGGATTAGTGAAGTGGCTAAACACGGCAGACTGTAAATCTGCTCTCTTCGAGTTCGGTGGTTCGAATCCATCATCCTCCACCAGTTTTTAGGGGCATAGTTTAAAGGTAGAACAACGGTCTCCAAAACCGTTGGTGTGGGTTCAATTCCTGCTGCCCCTGCCATTGAATATTTATAATGAACTTGGCGATCGTGGCGAAGGGGTTAACGCACCGGATTGTGGTTCCGGCATTCGTGGGTTCGAGACCCATCGGTCGCCCATTATTTCATTATGATTATTCTCTAAAAAAACTATTACATTATGGCGATCGTGGCGAAGGGGTTAACGCACCGGATTGTGGTTCCGGCATTCGTGGGTTCGAGACCCATCGGTCGCCCCATAGTTTTTTTAAAAAAATGTTGGGGATTAGCCAAGCGGTAAGGCAACGGACTTTGACTCCGTCATGCATAGGTTCGAATCCTATATCCCCAGCCATTGATTTTTATGTTTGCGGACGTGGCTCAGCGGTAGAGCATCGCCTTGCCAAGGCGAGGGTCGCGGGTTCGATTCCCGTCGTCCGCTCCATTTTTATTTCTGGCGCCATAGCCAAGTGGTAAGGCACAGCTCTGCAAAAGCTTTATCCCCAGTTCGAATCTGGGTGGCGCCTCCATAACCAAACTATGTGCCCTTAGCTCAGCTGGATAGAGCGTTTGACTACGAATCAAAAGGTCAGGAGTTCGAATCTCTTAGGGCACGCCATAAAGTAAGCCGGTGTGGCGGAATTGGCAGACGCGCGCGACTCAAAATCGTGAGGGAAACCGTGGGGGTTCGAGTCCCTTCACCGGCATCATCCAAAAGGAATGTAGACTATAAACGTCTGCATTCCTTTTTTCGTTGCATCTACATCGATAGCTTCGTTTCTCGGTAGCAGCTAAGCTGAAGATCCGTTACTCTTCGTGGGCTAATCGTGATGAACCTAGGTGTTATGTCACTTCGTTTTATAACTCGCAAGCAATGCGCCTTAGTCCTATGCAAACTTCTGAGATATTAGGTAAAACAAAAGCAAGGATAGCGGAGAATTCATCTACACAGGTCAGCTTATCGAATCATTGATCCAGTGCAGGGTTGGACGCAGGTCTATAGGAGGCCCCGCCTTAGGTCTAGGTGCAAAAACCGTCCCCAGGCCGTTTTAGTTAAACTCGAAATTACCTAGAATAGAGTCATAAGGTTGAACAAATGAAACAACGATCAAACAACAGAAAGGCGGTGTATAAATGAGAAATTCAAAAGGAAATGGAATGAGTATCCTGTTGATTGGTGTAGGGATCTTGGTTCTCCTGGGAGTATTCGGTCCTCTGCTTGGATGGTTGTTCAGTCTTGTAATTCCAATCCTGATGGTCGCTTTGGGATACTACGGGATCCGGAGAGGTAACACCTTGATGGGATGGGTTATTCTCGGTATCGGTGTGATCTGGTTGATGGGTAAACTGTCTTGGCTGATCGGTCCGATCCTTGGAATCATCTTGATCATCTACGGGGTGTCCCGATTGAAGAATGGTAGACCCCGTTATTGATAAGGCCACTACATTAAATAACATACAAAAACAACAGATCATGATAGATGAGGAGGGCTAAGCGAATATGAGTGTTTTCCGGCGGATAAGAGACATAACCGTAGCAACATTGAATGAAAAGCTCGAGCAGAGCCAGGATCCGGTTCGATTGATCGACCAGTTCCTACATTCAACCAGACAGGACATTGCTGAGGCTGAGAAGCTGCAGCAGCAATGTCAAGTACATTCCAGACAGCTGAAGCAGCAGGTGGATCAAGCAGAAACCATGCGATATAAACGCGAAGAGCAGGCACTGCTTGCACTGAAGGCCGGCGAAGAACATCTTGCCAAGCTGGCATTGCAGGAGAAGCTGATCTATGAGGAAAAGATTGAACAGTATCAAGGCCTGTTGTCCTCAAGCCTGGAGTCGTTAAAAGAAATCGAGGAGCAGCTCGGCGAGCTGCGGATGGAATATCAGACGGTATACAGCAAACGTCAGTATTATGTTGCCCGAGTGGAAACCCTTCGTCTTCAGCAAAAAATGAATGAACGTACAGGCTCCTATGGCGGCGGTCCTGATGTACCGAAGATGTTCAATCGTCTCGAAGACCGTATCAGCGACTGGGAACTGGAAGCCAGAAGTCTTCGCGATTTACGCCGCATGGGGCAGGAATACATGGATCAGGCTGGTGAAACAGTCTCCACTGTATTGGAAAAAGAACTTGCCCGCCTGAAGCAAAAGCTGAATAACAGCGGAAAGGAGTAACCATGACTAGATTGTACCGTTCCACCCGAGACAAGATGTTCACAGGGTTGATCGGCGGTATATCCGATCATTTCGGAGTCGAATCTACCCTACTTAGAATCATATTTGTAGTCAGTATCTTTTTCACAGGCGGTACAACGCTGTTGATCTATCTGATTGCATCCCTTGTAGTACCTAAGGAGCCGTATTATCACGATCCGTACGGTCCACAGGGAAGACATGGCGGCGGATACCGTTACAACGATCATCCGGGCCCGGGACCAGGCTACAACAGCTATAACGATGCTTATGGACGTCAAGGCTATCCTAATGAGCATGGAAGTTTTGGTCCCAAATATGACCGTCCCAATGGCACAAGAAACAACGCGTCAGCGGATTCCGACCTGGATGCGATGATGAAGGATATTGAGAGAAAAGCAATGCAAAAAGAAATCGAAGAATTGAAGAAAAAACTTTCGAACTATGAGAAGGGAGATAAATAACATGGGAGTATTTAAAAGAATTAAGGATATGACGAAAGCATCGGTGAATGAACTGCTGGATAAAGTAGAGGATCCAATCGTAATGTTGAACCAGTACCTGCGCGACATGGAGGCAGAAATTCACGAAGCAGAGGTAACGGTTGCGAAGCAAATGGCTAACGAGCGTCGTATGAAGCAGCGCGTCGATGAGGCTGTGAAGATGGCGGCACAACGTGAAGCTCAAGCTGAATTGGCTCTGAAAAATGGTCAAGAAGAAGTGGCTCGCAAGCTGCTTGAAGAAAAAATTTATTTCGATCAAAAAGAAACCGAGTACGTGGAATTGCACCTGCAATCCGAGGCTCAAGCGAAAGAACTTGTAGCTCAGCTGCATGAAATGAAAGACGAGTTCTACAAAATGCGCAACAAGCGCAATGAGCTTGTAGCTCGCGCTCAAATGGCTAAAGCGAAGAAGCAAATGTCTCAAGTGAGCAGTCTGCACACGATCGAAAGCGGCAGTGCGTCGATGGGCTTCCACCGCATGGAGGAAAAAATCATGCAGTTGGAAGCAGAAGCTGATGTGCTTCGCGCCCCATACCGTCCTAACAATGCAGTATACACAAGCCCAGTGGATGCTGAGAAGCAATTGAAGGTGGATGAGCAGCTTCGAGCTTTGAAAAACAAAATGGGGAATTCCTCGAAGTCCGAGTAATTCCTTAACAAGTCAGCAAAATAAGATTAAACCGTATTCGAACACCATGTTCATATGATATGCTATACGAATGAGATTGTCGTATAGTACAGGCAAAGCCATACAGTGGAGAACGTCTCACTGCTATGGCTTTTCCGAGCTTATATCTTGGTCATCAAGGAGGTGCGACATGGACAGAAACCGCTGGATAGCAGTTGGTTTAATCAGCTTGGGTTTTATTATGCTTTTCGGCCGATGGTTTGGTTTCTTCACCATTGTCGCCCTGTTACTCATGTTCGCAGGTGTCCTTCAGATCAGACAAGGTTATGTGAAGAAGGGATACATTCTGCTCGGAGTAGGTGCCGTACTGCTGCTGCTGGAGCATCTCATGTTGATTATCGGCATTAGCTTGATATCGCTAGGTATTTTTTATGGCAAGTCCAAGAGAGCCCATACCACGACAAAGTACGTTCAGAAGCAGAACTTTATGTCCAACTTTGATTGGGACCGGACTCCATGGGTGATGCGCAGTCTGAGTGTGTGGCATGTACTTGGAGAAGCGGATGTGGATCTGTCCCTGGCGCTTCCGGAGGAACGCCAAACGGTCCTTATGTTCCATGGAATGCTGGGGGATATTGATCTGATGATCCCGGACTATTATGGGGTGGAGATCGAAGCCTCGATCCTGTTTGGCTCGATTCACATGGACGACCGGAAGGAAACCGGCATATTAAACCGCGTGCGGTATAAATCACCCAATTACGAGACCAGTGAATATAAAGTGAAATTTATTGTTTCTTATTTAGGCGGAGATTTGAATATAAGAATGACATAATAAACGTATGTTTTGTGTAAACCATTCAGGAGGGTTGCCCCGTGGAAACGGAAAAGAAAGCAAATATGATTACCCGAAGTATGCGTGAGGGGACCCTTCTGGGATTGGTTGTCATGCTCGTTGTCCTATATTTATTATATACATATGGTTATCTTCAACCGTTTGAGACGTGGAAGAATCGGATCGAAGCTGGCATCACCCTGGTATTGCTGCCGATTGGGCTGGGTGCGATCTATGGCTTCTTCCAGGGATACAGGGTAAAACGACGAGTCGATCTCGTAAGGGAAACGCTGGTGAACTGGGAAAAAGGCACCCTTACGGACGTGATGCCGGACATCGGCGAAGACGAAGTGGGCCGGCTTGGAGAACAGCTGGTGAAGATCAGCAAGCGCTGGGAGGATCAGGTGTCTTCCTTGCAGCGGTTATCCACAAATAATGCCCAGCTTGCCGAGCAAGCCAGGGTTACGGCGATTGTGGAAGAGAGGCAGCGTCTGGCGCGCGAGCTCCATGATGCAGTTTCTCAGCAGCTGTTTGCCATCTCAATGACGGCAACCGCTGTAGGTAGGACGCTGGATAAGGATTTTGACAAAGCGCAGCGCCAGGTAGCACTGATCGAGGAAATGTCGGCTGTGGCCCAGTCCGAGATGAGGGCGCTTCTACTTCATCTGCGGCCGGTTTATCTCGAAGGGAAAGCACTAGAGCAGGGGCTGCGGGAACTGATTAAGGAATTGCGAATCAAAGTACCTATGGAAATTACGTTTGAAATGGACGATGACATACATTTGCTCAAAGGGATCGAAAATCATCTGTTCCGTATAATCCAGGAGGCCATGTCGAATACCCTCAGACACTCGAAAGCCGAGAAAATGGACATCCGGATTCACCGCAGGCAGAACACCGTTCGGGTGATGCTGCGTGATGACGGGATCGGGTTTGAACTGGACGACAAGAAACAGACTTCCTACGGTCTTTCGACCATGCAGGAACGGGTAACTGAAATCGGCGGCTCGGTACAATTCATCACAGCCCCGGGTAAAGGGACTCGAATTGAGATCGTTGTGCCACTCATAAATGATGAACGTAAACGGGGGGATGGAGATGGAAACGCCGATTAAGGTGCTGCTGGTGGATGATCATGAGATGGTCCGGATCGGTTTAGCGGCTGTGCTTGGTACAGAGGACGGCATCGAGGTGGTTGGTGAAGCGGGTAGCGGCGAGGAAGGGATACGCTTAGCGCAGGAATATCATCCTGATGTGGTGCTGATGGACTTGGTGATGGACGGGATGGATGGAATCGAGACGACGCGCCAATTGATGAATCAGTTTCCGAATCTCAAGGTCATTGTACTGACCAGCTATCTGGACGATGAGAAGATGTATCCGGTTATTGAAGCAGGTGCGTTCAGTTATTTATTGAAGACATCCCGTGCTTCTGAAGTAGCTGATGCTATACGTGCAGCCGCACGCGGGCAGTCGGTGCTGGAGTCGCAGGTTGCCTCCAAGATGATGAATCGATTCCGGCATCCGCAAAATGAAGTTCCGGCGCATAACGACCTTACGGACCGGGAAATGGAAGTGCTGCGATTGGTGGCGCAGGGCAAGTCGAATCAGGATATTGCCGATGATTTGATTATAGGCATCAAAACTGTGAAGTTTCATGTGACGAATATATTAGGCAAGCTGGGGGTAGAGGATCGGACCCAGGCTGCCATCTACGCTTATAAAAATGGGCTGGCTGAGTAAGGAGTGCCGGCTCTTTTTTATACATGAGCGTGAAAAGATTCAAGATGCTGAGCATGGTATAAAAGCAATCCATGATGCGATGCGTGAGGTATAAACATATCCATGTAACTCTAAGAAGCAGACGAAGGACTCCCGGATCGGGAGCTTTTTTATTTATGAACGGGGAAGCCGGAAGATTTACATACAGCCCGTTTGAAGGATCTTTTTAAAAAAAGCGAGGTATAATTCTGCGGAGATGAGGCCATCCTTTTTACTAGATTGATAGATTCGAACGGGGAGGCGCGACTGACTATGCGGAAGATGCGTTTACAGATCATGGTGATGATGTTGTTGCTGTGCGGGGCAGCAGGTATGATGGCGGGTTTTGCGGGAACAACGGAAAGCAATCGAAATGAATCAGCTCCGCGTGCGAGAGAAGCGTCAACTTCAGCTTCAGGTGGAACGGGAGAAAAAGATATCGATGGAACAACTGGAGCCGGGGGAGCTACAGAAAGCGATCTAACGCTTCTGACAGCGCTCGGGCAAGAATATATGGAGCCTTCGGCAATGCTCACGGTAAAAATTCAAGGAGAAATGATAAATTCTGTTCCTAAGGATCAAGCTAAGACAGCAGCTGAGCAGTTGGCTCGTACAATGGGGCTCTCCGGAATTACGACCTCCAAGCTTCAAGGAAATGAAGTGTTCCAAGCAGAAGGCGTGCTCTCAGGTGTATCCGTGCACCTGGATTGGGCCCTCACGAAGGTGGGCCATAGTTATATCAGATCCATGCTTGTTGGAGAAGCGGCTGGGCAGACCCGGGAAATGATGGTCCTACAGCAGCAGATTCAAGAGATGATGAATCAAGCAGGCATACCGAACACATGGAATGCGTCCATTCAAGGGTATGCAACGGAGACCGCAAGCGTTGATGCGACGATGGCTCAGGTAGAAGAGGCTGCAGCCCAAACACTCCCGCTTCGCTCCGTTGAGGGTTATGCAGATGACACAACACGAAGCCGTTCGTATGAGGCTCCTTCACTCGGTGCTTTTGTGATGAGTGGCGACACGCCGATTCATATGCAGATCGCAGTGCATGAAGATTCGATGAAGAAAAGTAGTAGAATAACGATCGGATTTCCCGTCATTACAATAGAATATTGAAAATGATTTCTGAAACTCCGATGAAAAAATACGGAATGAGATAGCATACTTGAAATGAATATGCTAAAATGTCATCACATCGAGTTAAGTGCCGATGCATAAAAATACACTATAATTCATAGAAAGAATGAGGAGCCATGGCTGAAAATCAAAATCTAGATACAATGAAGACACCGGGAGCTGTATTTTTCATCTTTGGAGCGACTGGTGATTTGGCAAGACGTAAGTTGTTTCCGGCGATCTACAGTCTTTATCGTGAAGGAAAACTGGATGAGGATTTTGCGGTAATCGGCGTGGCGCGGCGTCCGCGCACACAGGAAGAGTTTCGTGAGGACGTGTATCGTTCGATTCAGGAATTCTGCCGATACAGTTCGGAACAGGATAGTGAATGGAATGCATTTGCACAGCATTTTGAATATAAATCTTTAGATATTAACAATATTGACGGTTTCCGTGAGCTTCGTGAACAAACGGAGCAATTGGAAACGAAATTTAATATACCGGGTAATCGCTTGTTTTATCTGGCACTTGCACCGGAATTGTTCGGCAGCGTATCGTTTAACCTGATGAAGGGCGGAATGCTCGACGGAGAAGGCTGGAACCGTCTTGTGATCGAGAAGCCATTCGGCTACGATCTGGAATCGGCTGCCAAGCTGAACGAAGAAATCCGTAAAGTATTCAAGGAAGAAGAGGTCTACCGGATTGACCATTATCTTGGTAAAGAAATGGTACAGAACATCGAAGTTATGCGTTTTGCGAATGCTTTCTTTGAGCCGCTGTGGAACAACAAGCATATCGCCAACATCCAAATCACGCTTGGTGAGACGGTTGGTGTCGAGGAGCGCGGCGGATACTATGATCATGCCGGTGCACTAAGGGATATGGGCCAAAACCATATGCTGCAGCTGCTAACCATGATTGCGATGGAACCGCCTAGCCGTCTGCTCGCAGAGGATATCCGCGACGAGAAGGTAAAAGTGCTTCGTTCCTTGCGTCCGTATGCCACACATGAAGAAGTGAAGAAGAACGTAGTTCGTGGTCAGTATACAAGCGGTTCAGCGGGCGGTAAAGATCTGCCGGCTTACCGTGAAGAGGACAAGGTTAATCCGGAATCCAATACGGAAACCTATTTTGCGGCCAGAGTATTTGTGGACAACTTCCGCTGGGCGGGTGTACCGTTCTATATCCGCACGGGCAAACGTCTGCCGGTTAAGACAACCGAGGTGGTTGTTGAGTTCAAACGGATGCCAACCAACGTATATTTGGGCCAAAAGCATTCCCTGGAGCCTAACCTGCTTGTCATCCGCGTGAATCCGATGGAAGGCATTTACGTCAAGATAAATGCCAAGAAGCCGGGATCTGAATCCGAGATCGCTCCTGTAGCGATGGACTTCTGCCAAAGCTGCATCGTGGGCATTAACTCTCCTGAAGCATATGAGCGTCTACTGCATGACGCTGCTCGTGGGGATTCCACTTACTTTACACGCTGGGACGAAGTGGCTTCGGCATGGTCCTTCGTGGATCGTATTGCCAGCGCATGGAGAGAGAACCAGGGCGAGCTGGAATCGTATCCTGCGGGTTCTTGGGGACCTGCCAAGGCAGATGAGCTGTTGAAGGAAGACGGATTCCACTGGTGGCCGGTTAACGGTCAACTCGAGGATAATGTGGTGTGGTTGAAAAACTAAGATCATTTTCTAAAATTTACGTATTAAAAATCATCCTCATGCGCACGGCGCATGGGGATGATTTGCGTATGAATTGTGGTACAATGATATACATGACTTTAGTTACGAAGGGATAAGTGAAATGGCAAAGCTAATAGATGAACTGCAGCAGGAAGTGGATAAGCGCCGTACGTTCGCGATTATTTCCCACCCTGACGCCGGTAAAACAACACTGACCGAGAAGCTGCTCTTGTTCGGGGGCGCCATTCGTCTGGCTGGATCGGTTAAAGCTCGTAAAGCGAGCAAGCATGCAACGAGTGACTGGATGGAGATCGAGAAGCAGCGGGGAATCTCGGTTACCTCGTCTGTTATGCAATTTGATTATTTAGGGCATCGAATTAATATATTGGATACGCCGGGTCACCAAGACTTCAGTGAGGATACCTATCGTACGCTGACAGCTGCTGACAGCGCCGTCATGTTGATTGACGTAGCCAAGGGGGTCGAGGCTCAAACGATTAAATTATTCCAGGTGTGTGCGAAGCGGGGCATTCCGATCTTTACCTTTATCAACAAACTCGACCGCGAAGGGCGCAGCCCGTTTGATTTGATGGAGGAGCTTGAACAGGTTCTCGGCATCCGCTCTGTACCGATGAATTGGCCGATCGGCTCCGGGCGTGATCTGTGCGGCGTGTACGACCGGGTTAAGAATCAGGTTGAATTGTTCCAGGGCGACGACCATTCCACGATTAAAGTGCAGAAGGTCGAGGGCTATGAGGATCCGATCATTCGCGAGATGGCAGGCGATTACCTGCATGATCAGTTATGTCAAGACCTCGAGCTGCTGGATGTTGCCGGAGACCAATTTGATCTGGAGAAAGTTATGCAGGGTCAGTTAACACCTGTATTCTTCGGCAGTGCGATCAATAATTTCGGCGTCCAGACCTTCCTGGAGAACTTTCTTCAGCTTGCACCGAAGCCGGAGCCGCGCCATAGTAAGGACGGTTTGGTGGAACCCACCGAAGAGAAGTTCTCCGGATACGTATTTAAGATTCAAGCCAATATGAATCCGGCTCACCGGGATCGTATCGCTTTCCTGCGAATCGTATCGGGCAAGTTTGAACGCGGTATGAGCGTGAAGCATGTTCGGGTAGGCAAGGAAATCAAGCTGGCGCAGCCGCAGCAGTTTTTGGCCCAGGATCGAGATATTGTGCAGGAGGCATACCCTGGCGATATTATCGGTCTGTTTGACCCGGGCATCTTCCGGATTGGGGACTCGCTCAGTCAAGGACGTGAAGTTGTATTCGATGAGCTTCCAACGTTTTCACCAGAAATCTTTGCCAAAGTAACGGTGAAGAATGCGCTGAAGCATAAGCAGTATCAGAAGGGGATTGATCAGCTGACGGAAGAGGGTACCATTCAGGTATTCCGTACCGTGAGTTTCGATGAGACCATTCTCGGGGTTGTCGGACAGCTCCAGTTCGAAGTCTTCGAGTACCGGATGAAGGGAGAATACGGCGTCGATGTCATGCTTCAACGGATGCCGTATCAGTTCGCTCGCTGGATCGTGGATGACAATATTGATCCGTCCAAGTTCCGGATTAACTCAACACTGGTCAAGGACAAGAAGGATAACTATGTTGTCTTGTTCGAAAATGAGTATGCGATGAGAACGGCCATCGACAAGAATCCAACGGCTCAGTTTCTTGAGACTGCTCCATAAGTGATGTTATAAATATGCAATGTAAAGAACAATCCCCCAGCCTTCACAGCTTAGGGGATTGTTCTTTTTGTTGACTATGGGATTATCCTTGAAGTTTGCCAGGCGTAACGGTTTTCAAATGATCATGCAGGGAGGAGACAAGGCTGTTCTGCTGGGAAGCATTCATGTCTTTCCACATCATTTCAAACATTACACCGAGTCCCGGCAGGGCAGCTTCAGGCCCGTCAACGGAACCCTCGATCATGGAGCGCAGCTCTTCTTCGTCCTGATTGTGGACTTTATGAATGACGGCCTGCCTTAGATCTAACAATATGGACATGGATATGTTCCTCCTTGTTATGAAAGGGTCATTGTGTAATGTACCCGTTCCAGGGCAGTTACATTCAAGTATTCGGGACAGTATGATATACTATTATCATTATGATTATGGATGACCTAGGCTCGTGGGGGGATATATAAATGGCTAAGAAGCAGTACGCAGTAATCGGTATGGGGCGTTTTGGCACGAGTGTTGCCAAGGAATTGAGCAGCATGGGATTTGATGTATTAGCCGTAGACGCGAGCGAACAGCGCATTCAGGAAATCGCGAGTATGGTCACGCATGCCGTATCGGCGGATTCGACCGATGAAGAAGCGCTTCGGGCGCTGGGCATACGGAATTTTGATGTGGTTGTCGTGGCGATCGGGGAGGATATTCAATCCAGCATTTTGACTACGCTGATCTTGAAGGATCTTGGCGTACCGGCCATTATCGTGAAAGCGAAGAATGAGCTGCACGGAAAAGTGCTGAACAAAATCGGTGCAGATAAGGTGATTTTCCCTGAGCGGGATATGGGGCTTCGGGTTGCCCACCATCTGGTGTCACCGAATATTTTGGATTACATCGATTTGTCAGACGACTACAGCATTATGGAGATGCTTGCTACAGGAGATCTGGTCGGTCACAATCTGATAGAGCTGGATATTCGGGCACGGTTCGGCTGCAATGTCATGGCGATTCGAAGTGATGCGGACATGAACATTTCGCCAAGTCCGGATGACCGGATTGAGGAAGGCGATATTCTCGTTATTGTGGGGCATAAGAATGACTTAACGAAGCTGGAGCTTGCTTATCCGAAGTAATACTGTCCATTTGGGGTATGCTGGGTTGAGCTGGACTCGGTTTTGTATATAAGTAAAGAACGGATGGATTACCATGGAGATACTATCGCCGCAGAATGCCAGAGTGAAGGGCTGGGCACAGCTGCAGGAGAAAAAACATCGAGACAAGCAGAACAAGTATGTGGTGGAAGGCATTCATCTCGTACAGGAAGCACTGTCATCCGGAGCGGACATCGAGTGCGTTGCTTATGATGTGGAGAAGGGGATTCCCCAAGAACTCCGTTTTATATCGGATACAGGACAAGGCGCCGAATGGATTGGCGTATCCTATGCCGTCATCTCAAAGGTCAGTGATACGCCGTCACCGCAGCAGGTGTTTGCCGTGGTTCGCAAAGAAGCACGTCAATGGCAGGATCTGATCCTGCGTGAGAACGGTTTGGTTGTCGTTCTGGACGGTCTTCAGGACCCGGGGAATGTGGGAACCATCATACGAAGCGCAGATGCCGTAGGGGCTACAGGCGTGGTTCTGGGACGCGGCTGTGCTGATTTGTATAACCCCAAGACGCTGCGCTCTACCATGGGATCCCTGTTTCATCTACCTGTGCTGGAGGGTGATCTGCTGAGCATTTTGCCGGAGGCCAGGGATCAGGGAGCCCGATTGGTCACAACCATGCTAGAAGGGAAACGCTCCTGCTTCGAGTATGATTTCCAAGAGACAAGCTGGATCGTGATCGGAAGCGAAGGGCGCGGTGTCTCACCTGAGGTTGCGGAACTGGTGGACGATGCGATCCGGATTCCCATGCCGGGGAAAGCCGAATCGTTGAATGCGGCTATGGCTGCTTCGGTGTTGATGTATGAGGCTTTACGGCAAAGAGAGTATGCCGGTCAATAAAGACTGGAACGGCTCGACAAGGCTGGAAGTGATTAGAAAGCAATTGCTAATCATATCCGGCTTTTTTTATTTAAGAGATAAGAAAGCATAAACTTCAGAGGCTTACCCTCCTTATCTCGCAAGAAAAACTTCCGCTAAATGGGGTCTGGCTTCTATGCAAGTACGTCGATGACGTTTTTCTTATTTTTGATAAAGCTGGTAATAATAACAGAGTGTTCGAAAGGAGTAAAACCCAATGTACGAGCAAAAAACAAAAGAAACGGATCACAGCGTGGTGGAGTTTATAGAGCAAGTGGATTCGCCAAAAAAACGGGAGGATGCTTATCGTTTGCTGGAGGTCTTTGAGGAGACGAGCGGTTTTCCGGCTAAGATGTGGGGACCCAGCATCATCGGCTTTGGCTCCTACCATTACCGCTACGCTACCGGGCATGAAGGAGATGCGCCGTTTGTAGGTTTTTCGCCGCGCAAAGCGAAGATCAGTTTGTATTTTGCGCCGGGCGATGAGCAGCGGGAGGAGCTGTTGACGAGTTTCGGTAAACATACGGCCGGGAAAGGCTGCGTGTATATTAATAAAGTGGCGGACATTGATATGGAGGTCCTAAAGCAGCTGATTCGGGAATCGATCGCCTTCTTGAACAGGACCTACCCGGCTCAGACCTAGCGAGCTCAGGACATGAGATGTTGGCAAGATGCCTGGTTTCCTGACTTTAAGGGAAGCTGGACCTAGGGTGTGCTGAATGGGTATAAGGTGAATATTGGTATTTGACGTAAAACCATTTGGTGTCCTATAATGCAACAAGGGAAACCAAATGGTTTCGTAATTTAAACATAAGCGAGGTTAATGTGATATGGATAACCCATCAAACGGCAAGCTGCCGGATATTCGTCATACGCTTGTGCTGAAAGCACCGATCGAGAAGGTGTGGAAAGCCGTGGCAACGGCTGAAGGGATTTCGGCTTGGTTCATGCCCAACAATTTTGAACCGGTGGAAGGATTTGAGTTTCAATTGAATGCAGGCCCATGGGGAAATTCTCCTTGCAAGGTCACGCTTATTGACAAGCCTAAACGTTTGTCTTTTAACTGGGGCAAGGATTGGAGCGTTACGTTCGAACTGGTACAGCAGGGAGATCATACTGAATTCACGCTCATACACGGCGGTTGGACAGCGGATCAAGTGACCGAGTTCGAGGAAGCTCACGATATCGTACGGGGCCGTATGGACAAAGGCTGGGCAGGCATTGTTCAGAAGCTTGCAGGATACGTCGAGGCCTAATCTATGTCGCAAGCTGCTCCGAAGCATGATGTTTATCAAGCTATTGCAGATCCGACACGCCGTAAGCTGCTTGGCTTGTTAAGTGATAAGGAAATGCCGGTTAAAGAAATTACAGGGCACTTCTCCATGACGCGGACCGCTGTCTCCAAGCATCTCCGAATTCTGGAGGAAGCGGGACTTGTGCAGGACCGCAAGGTTGGACGCGAAACCCGCTATCGGCTGGATGTTGAACCGCTTCAGGAATTAAAAGATTGGCTGGCTTATTTCGACCGCTTCTGGGAGAATAAACTGTCGATGCTGAAATATTATGTGGAAGATCAAGAAGACCATCCAAAGAACGACCAGTAGATTCTTGATTCAGTCTTTCTTGAAAATGAGTATCTATAAGGAAGAAGAGTGAGGATAAGCCAACCTTGCTCTTCTTTTTTGCCGTTTGTCCGCATACCCTCTATACAGGATAGCTTGCCATGGTAAACATGCTCCTCTGGGAGTAAATAGGGGGGACCAAGCATGAGACGAAAGAGATGGGGAAGCAGACGTTTATCCTTTCCGTCCCTATCATGGCCCAAACCAAGGAGAGCTTATAAACCACCGCGCAGAGGTTTCCGGCCCGTACCACAGAGCCGAGGGCGTCCTCAGGTTGCCAAACGACGCAGCATGAAAAAATGGTGGCTGATCGGTGCTCTGCTCCTTGTGTTTGGGATCGTTGAGTTTTTTATGTATATTGAACAGAATCTGCGGCCGCCGATCATGCATTTAGCCCAAATCAGGGTCAAACAGATTGCCACTGAAGCGATTAATAAAGCGATCACCTCTCAGGTGACGCAGGGCAAGGATTTTGATAATCTGGTCAATTGGAAAACGGATAGCTCCGGCAAAGTGACGGGATTCATGCTGAATTATGCCGAGCATTTAAAAATCACGTCCCATACAACGGAGGTTGTTCAGAGCACATTGGACGATATCCATAAGCGCAAGGAGCATATTCCGCTTGGTCAGGTGTTAAAAAGCCCGATCATCGCGTCATTCGGTCCGCAAATTCCATTAAAGATCGAGCCGCAGGGAGCGGTGAAGGTTCAACTGGACACCAGGCAGCAGGGTGCAGGCATCAACATGATTCTGGTGGAGGTATTCGTCCACATTGTAACGGAAGTAGCGGTTGTTGTTCCTTTTGACATGGAGCCGCAGATTGTGGAAACCGATATTCCCATCTCTTATCTGCTCGTGGTCGGCGATGTGCCGATGTATTATTATGACGGGCAAGGAAAGGCCGTCGGCGAGAACAAGGCAAGTGCGCCGAGCATAGCGATACCGCCGCCCGTTACGAATGAGAACAGCCATAATACGGAGCAGGAAATCCCGCCTGCAACAACGCCGGATCATCCTCCAGATGGAACAACGCCGCCTCTGGAACCTTCACCTGGCGCAGCGGATTTATCCGAACAAACGGGGGGAAACAACACCGGAGGCTAAGAGCGTTGTCTAATTCCATTTTGGCGCCAGCGTATGGAAGCCTGCACCATGATTCAGTTGGCCAGTTATGTATGTCCTTACGGAGAAAACGCGCCCCTGGGTTGAACTCAGGAGCGTGTTTTTTTCGAGCGTTTTTCTTCCATTTCCCAGTGCTTCAGCAGCGGGTAAGGATCGAATGCCCATTCGGTCAATCCGGTATCCCGGTAGATGCCGTAATGGAGGTGTGGAGGGAATTTGCCCTGGGTTCCCGGCTTGCCATAACCGGAGCTGCCAACCCAGCCAAGGGTTTGACCCGGCGTAACGGCATCCCCGAGCGAGATCCCTTTGTCAAAGCCTTGCAGATGAGCGTAATAGTGATAATGATTGTTCAGATCACGAATGCCGATGCGCCACCCGCCATATTTATTCCAGCCTTTAATTTCGACAACGCCGTAACACGTACTCCGGACAGGGACTCCATAATTGGCAAACAAGTCCGTTCCTTCATGAACTCTTCTTCCTCCCCAGTTGCGTCCCATTCCAAATGTGCTTCGGTATGAATAGTTGCTTTTGACCGGGAGAGGAAATGCATGGTCAAACAGGTCCAGCTTCCCAAAGGTCTCGTATAATTTCGCGTATTGCATGACGCGCTGTACGGCCCTCGTGTTCTGGTAGTATGACCAGAGCCCGATGCTGAAATCATCCGCAGCATGCCCGTAGGGTGAGAGTCTTGCTGCAACGGTATATAGCAGGTCGATATCATTATTCCGGTCTGCCTTGCCATCCCCATCTCCATCCAGCCCGATGCCGGAAAATACGCTGATCGACGTCGGATTTACATCTTCCTGATTGGGATTTAACGCCCCGGTCCATCTTGTGGAGGGGATGAAGATGCCGAGCGTCCGGTCCGAATGCTTGCGATCCTTGGGGTGGACTCTAGTTAGTGTCCGCTCATACTGGTCAATGGCGGCCAGGCGGTACCAAGGAATTTGGGTAACGGTGGAAATCTCATCGTATAACGACTTCCGGTCTGCGAAAATGGCGCTAGCATTCGTTGTTTTTACCGTATCGTCAGCGATGCTGACCGCAATAGAGGTGGATGCGGACACAGGCCCGCACATGCAGCAGGCAGCTGTCAAGGCAGCCACAGCTGCTGCAGTGCAGCGTATCATGATGCCGCTTGCGCTCAATGGTTGAAAAATCCTCAATGTGTCCTTCTCCTCCTTTTGGATTGTCATAATTAAGGACGGACAGTCATGCCTACACTGTAGGGTGAATCGAAACAAGGATTTTTATCCATGCCGCAACTAGATTAATCTCATATCGATGCGAAACAAGTAATATGACGGTTTTCATGATATAATATGGGACAGCAAACGATGGGGTATGTCTTGAGTTACATCAATAAATTCGAAAGAAGGTTTTTTCTTTGTCTAAAACCAAACAGCCAAAACCTGACTGGATTCGAATCAAGCTGACTACTGGCGATAATTATAAAGAAATCAAAAGCATGATGCGATCCAAGACACTGCACACGGTGTGTGAAGAGGCTCGCTGTCCGAATATTTATGAATGTTGGGCTAATCGTACGGCAACCTTTATGATTCTGGGTGATATTTGTACTCGCGCCTGCCGATTCTGCGCTGTCAATACGGGACTTCCAACGGAACTGGATCTTCAGGAGCCGGAACGCGTAGCGGAAGCGGCGGAACAGATGAACCTGCGTCACTGCGTAGTAACAAGTGTGGCACGGGATGATCTGAAAGATGGCGGAGCCTACATATTTGCTGAAACAGTTAAAGCCATTCGCAGACGTCTGCCGCTATGCTCGGTGGAAGTGCTGATTCCGGATTTTATGGGAAGCGAAGAAGCACTTAAGATCGTCATGGATGTGAAACCGGACATCCTGAACCATAACATTGAGACGGTGGAGCGAATGTCCGATCGGGTTCGCGCCAAAGCCAAGTACACCCGTTCATTGCAATTGCTGCAGAATGCCAAGGCCATGCAGCCTGATATTCCGACCAAGTCCAGCATTATGCTGGGTGTCGGCGAACAATGGCATGAAATTCTGGAAGCGATGGACGACCTGCGTTCGGTGGGTTGCGATATCATGACAATCGGCCAATATTTGCAGCCTTCGCCGAAGCATCTGAATGTGGAAAAATACTATACGCCGGAAGAGTTTGCGATCTTGAAGGAAGAGGGAATGAAGCGCGGATTCAGCCACGTGGAGTCCGGCCCTCTGGTGCGCAGCTCCTATCATGCACACGAGCAAGTGAAATCTGCAGAACGCAACAAGGAAGAGACCGTGCAGTCTTAACCTTTGGAAAGGCAGGGGAAGCTTTCAATGATCGTTATCGGAAACAAGATTTATGAAGTGTTAAAGGACCATCGAAACGGCTGGAATCTGGAAGCTTTCCGGGAGCGGTACAGCGAGGTGCTGGACCGTTATGACTACATCGTGGGAGATTGGGGTTACAATCAGCTTCGGCTTAAAGGTTTCTATCGGGATAATCATCCTAAGGCTGCCAAGGATTCCACCTTCTCCAGCATGTCCGATTACATTAACGAATACTGCAATTTTGGTTGTGCTCACTTCGTGCTTCAGAAAACCAAGGAGCAGAAGGATGGCAAAGAGCAATCCAATTCCAAAGAGCCTGTGGAGATTCGTGAATTACCCCCCAAGGAAACCAAGGGTGAGGGGGAAGTGAAGGGAAGTAAGGAAACCCTGCAGGAGGGTCCTAAACCAGACAAGGAGCACAAGGACCAACGCGAGCGGCGCGAAGCAAAGGAATCCAGACGCGAGCCACGTGATCTTAAGGATTCTAAGGAGTCCAAAGAGAAGGAAGCAAAGCCTTCCAAGGAGCCTAATCCTCCAGCTGAACAGCCACAATAAAAAAGAACGGTCACCAGTAAGCCAGGTGGCCGTCCTTCTTTTTTTAGCCAAGAAATGCATCACGGACACGATTCCAGAACGGGAACGGCCGATAGCGTGCAAAACTGACCTGCTGTTCCGCCACTTGACAGCGTACGGATACGAGGTCGTCAATCGAGATATTCACATGATCGATAGTAAGCAGCAAACGCTGTTCTTTACGCGAGAATATATCACAATGATGATGCTTAGGCAGAAGCAGCGGTGAGCCCAGCGTACGGAAAATCCGATTGTTAATCGAGGCGATTTCCGCGATCTGCAGAGCATCGATGGAAGGATGAACCATCGCTCCGCCGACACTTTTGTTATAGGCCGTGCTGCCGGACGGCGTGGACACGCAGATCCCGTCTCCCCGGAACATCTCAAAGGTTACGTCGTTGATGTCAATCTGCGCGACAACGGTACCGTCAACGCCTTTAAGTGTAAATTCGTTTAAGGCAATGTAAGAGGACGTTCCTGATTTCTTATGAATTTCCAGTTGAACCAGGGGGTACTTGACGAGGCGCGGCTTCACGTTGCCGTGTTCGCCTTCTCCGCTCATATGATCAATCAGCTCTGTCAGTTCATCGGCCTTCCAATCAGCATAGAATCCCAAGTGGCCCGTGTGGACACCGACAAAAGCGAGGTCAGGAATACGGTCAATGAAAGTATGGAAAGCATGCAGCATCGTACCGTCTCCGCCGATTGAGACCACAATCTCCGGAGATTCTGCATCCAGCACAAACCCCCGCTGTTCCGCCAGCTTGTGAAATTGCTGGGTCAGCTCGACAGACAATGGGTCACCGCGGTCCAGAACATAATATCTCAAGTTGATAAGCTCCTTTGTAAGGTTATATAAAGATGATAATCAATCTTGGAGAAGAACACAATGTTCACCTTGGGAATTTGCGTATTTTCTGCTGCAGTCCTCGAATGATCTGAATAAACAACGCAACCGCAATCAGGAAACCGAGCAGGATGCAGAAAGCCGCCATAATATGGGTATACCCGTTTAGGGCAGAATCCGAAACAGCCGGCAGCGCCATGGTCGGTATCGAAGATCCCATGACACTTCTCCACAGCAGTAATACAGCGGTCGCGGCAATCACCCCATGTACCAATCTGGCAATGACAAAAGGGAGATATCTAAGGTTGGTAGAGTTCAGGATGCTGATGATTTGGGCATGAACGGACAAGCCACCCCATGACAATATAAAGGCAGCCGCGGCCGCTTTGTATGGCAATGGAATTGCCGCCCCCGCTTCCCCGGCATATCGAGCACCGAGTGTGACCTCAAACAATCCGCCTACGATGGCAGTGGATAAGGATTCAGGCATCCCAACCAGAGATAACAGCAAACTGATGACTTCAGTTAGCGCTGGCATGGCGCCGGCGCGGGTCCAGAGTTCAAGAAATACGGAGAAGAAAACGACGAGCCCGCCGACAACGATAATGAGCTGAAGCGATGAATGTATCGCTTGTCTTAACAAGGTGCCGAGGTCTCGGCCATCCTGCTCACGTGCCGCATGCATGGCATGAAGGGCGGACTTGAGTCTGCTCGTTTTAGTCTGGGACAGGCGGAGTGAATCGGTAGTTGTTTTGGATTCATGCCTGCCATGAAATCTCATAATCAAGCCCACGAGGAAACCTCCACCATAATGGGACAAGGCAAGGATCAAACCAATCTTGGGGTCATGAAAGAACCCGATAGAGACCGCTCCAATTAGAAATATAGGGTCAGAAGAGGTAGTGAAAGCAACAAGCCGCTCACCTTCCTCCCGGTTTACCATTTTTTGTTCCCATAGCTTGGCGGTTAATTTGGCACCGACCGGGTATCCTGAAACATATCCCATCGCTGCCACGAATCCTCCTGCGCCCGGAATACGAAACAACGGCCTCATCATAGGGTCCAGGAGCGTGCCTATCAGGTGCACTACGCCAAACCCCAGCAGCACCTCTGAAATAACAAAGAACGGGAATAGGGAAGGGAATAGCACGTCCCACCATATCGACAGGCCACGGAGTGCAGATTGAAGCGCCGCTTCGGGAAATAAAGCCATTAGGACAATTACGCTGAGCAGTGCCGTCACAAGCAAGAGCCAGCCTATTTTTTTCATGGTCATAATAAGGAATACGCCCCCTGGCATCGATGTGAATGATAGAAATATAGGTCCGTTGTTAAAAATCTATGCAGGATATAGGACAAACAGTATAAAAAAACATGAGAAAGCGGTTACATTTATGCTTTATTTTCGGGGATATTGTGCTATAATAAAAAACATCAAAGCACATCTTTCGTATTATGTTTGGATGGAGTGATGATCATGAGCATAGTCGCAGGTATTCTAGTATGCGCCTTCGTTTATGTTATACGTGCTTCTCTCGTCCAGAGTGAAGAGGACTGGCGCAGTTATTAATAAGTTCTAAAAGGTGCTAACCATTGCTTAGCGCCTTTTTTTGTTGTTTTTTGGTATAATGGATAGGCACATCCAAATCGAAAGCGAATCATAAAAACAGATGGGAGAATTAGCGGATATGGATCCGAACTTAAGCATCTATGATAACCTCGGGGGTGCCGAGGGTGTACGTTCGCTCGTCGAAGCTTTTTATCCGAGAGTGCAGCAAAATGAGCTGCTTTCGCCATTGTTTCCGGAAGACATTATGCCGGTGATGGAGAAACAATATATGTTCTTGAGCCAGTTTTTTGGAGGGCCAGCCTTGTTCTCGGAAGCATTCGGACATCCGATGATGCGGGCCAGGCACATGAAATTCCCGATTACGGATCGCCATGCCGAAGAATGGCTTGGCTGCATGGCAGGAGCCCTAATCGAAATTGGCGTGGAGGATGAATTACGTGATTTTGTGCTGCAGCGTCTGTCCGGCCCCGCCCACCATTTCGTGAATACTCCTTAGTGCCATATACCTACATCTAAACAGGAATTAGACACGAATGAAGGGATGGCGAATGGCGTGAAATTGGAACCCTTGTATTCCATCAAGGTGATTTGTGCGCACTGTGAGCATGAATATGTAACGTCCAGGGTGAGACCCAGCTTTAAAAAGGCATACCGTACAGATACGGATTTTTGCGCTTACTATAAATCGGAGAATCCCGATTTTTACGTGGTGCGGATCTGTCCTGAATGCGGTTTTGCTTCCACGGAAAACTCGACCCTGAAATTGAACGAACGGCAGAAGGCGCTCTTTTATGAGCAAGTCGGATGCCGCTGGGAGAAGAGGGATATGAGCGGCTCGCGCAATCTGGAGGATGCTCTGGAGTCGTACAAGCTGGCTCTCCTCTGTGCGCAAGTGATCGGGGAGCGGGATCGCATTGTGGCCAGCTTGCTGCATCATATCGCTTGGCTGTACCGGTATCAGGGCAACGAGGATCAAGAGAAGCGGTTCTTGAGTTATAGCCTGGAATCCTATGTCCGAGTGTTTGAGCTGGAAGGGGTAGGGTCGAATGATGCAAGGTTGCTGTATCTGATCGGAGAGATCCATCGCAGGCTGGGACAGTTTCAGGAGGCGGTTCAATGGTTCTCGAGGGTGGTTCAGGATGACAAGATTATGGATGCCGCGATGATACGCGCATCCAGAGAGCAATGGAAGCTGATATCCGAGCAGATCCGGGAGCAGAAGAACACGGCACTTCAGGCAGAGTCCTAATCTCCTAATGCAAATAGCCCGCTGAAGGGTGGGTCAGCAGGCTGTTGGATAAACACGAATAGGCTGAACTCATGCTCTACGGTGAAATCAGCGTAATCGCTGATCTGTGAGCAAGTAGTCGATGTCGCTGTCCAGCACGGTTACTTTGTTGTGGCAGCAGGGGAAGATCAGCAGCTTCTTTTTCCCTTCCCTTACGCTTATCAGTTCCTTGGGTTTCATCGGCAGCAATACATTGTCGGTTCCGCAGAATGGGCAACTGTGTACATACACGTCGTTTCCAACGACATCATAAGGCCAAGTATTGGAAAAAGGAATCATGAGTTCTCCGATGATAGGGACTCATCATCTTGTTTCGTTGCTTTCGCTTCCTCATTCTTGGCAAGCTCGGCAATTTTTTGCATTAATATATGCTGAGGCATGTGCATCAGCTGCTCCAGCGGAACGCCCAGCTGCTTGGACAATGTAACCGCCGTCTCCGGTGATATTTGCAAAGGTCTCATGGCTTCTAGCTCCTCCAGCAGTAAATTGGTTGTGCAGTAATAACATAAATTGAGTTATATATAGTTATACACTTTTCCCGAAGTCCACACAAATGGAATTCCGCTTGAATTCATATTTTATTTTGAAAGGTGATGAATGATCGATGGCACTTCAACAAACTTGGGATTTGGAATCGATATTTCCCGGAGGCTCTTCCTCACCGCAACTCGTGAGCTTTCTTGAGGCTCTTGAACAGGATGTACATAAACTACAGCAAGCTGTTAAAGCATTGACCGTTCCGGAAACCATGGAGAGCACATCCAGCCTTGAACACTTCCTTGAGCAGTTCCAAAGTGCCTATGCCTGTATCCGTGAAGCCTCTGCATTCGTGGGTTGCCTGACCGCGCAGAATGTAAATGACAAGAAGGCGGTTCAATTATCCGGCCGGGTAACTTCGTTGTCCGCGACCCTGCAATCGGTTAAGAACCAATTCGATAACGTTCTTCGCGGTATGACTGACGAGCTCTGGACCGCTTGGACCGGTACGGATAAGGTGTCTGCGCTTGATTTCGTATTGAATGAAAGCCGTAATCTCGCGAAAGATAAGATGAGTCCTGAGTTAGAGAGCTTGGCTCTGTCGCTTGGCGTAGACGGTTATCATGGATGGGGAGAGTTCTACGATACCATCGTTAAGAAAATCCAAATTCCATATGAGGAAGACGGTAAGACGGTCATGATGTCGGCAGGACAGGCGTTCAATAAAATGCATGATCCTCGCCGGGACGTACGTCAATCCATGTTTGAAAAGTGGGAGCAGGCGTGGGGAGATTCCGCTGATTATTGTGCAGATACCCTTAACCATTTATCCGGCTACCGCCTGAAGCTGTATGAGAACCGCGGCTGGGATGATATCTTGAAGGAGCCGCTAGCGATTGGCCGTATGAGCCGTGAGACGCTTGATACCATGTGGGCTGTTATCCAGGACACCAAGTCGGTGCTTGTGGAGTACCTAAACCGTAAAGCGAAGCTGCTTGGTCTGGAAGGCTTGTCTTGGACTGATGTAGATGCCCCGCTGCGTACTTCCGCAACCAAAATCTCATATGACGATGCCGCTGTTAACATTGTGGAGCAGTTCCGTAAGTTTAGCCCGAGATTGGCGGATTTCTCGCAAATGGCGTTTGATAAGAGCTGGATTGAGGTCGAGGATCGCGCCGGCAAGCGACCGGGTGGTTTCTGCACTTCCTTCCCGGCTAGCGGCCAGACCCGGATCTTCATGACGTTTGGCGGAACAGCCTCGAACGTTTCGACCCTGGCGCATGAACTGGGCCATGCCTACCATCAGCATCTGATGGGCGGAATTCCGGTGCTTAACCAAAAGTATGCGATGAATGTTGCCGAGACGGCATCTACTTTTGCTGAAATGATTGTTTTTGATGCCATGGTGAAGGGTGCCGGCAGCGAAGAAGAAAAGCTGGCTCTGCTGGAAGAGAAAATTCAGAACAGCGTAGCTTTCTTTATGAATATTCATGCCCGTTTCTTGTTCGAAACCCGCTTCTATGACAAACGGAAGAGCGGTCTGCTCAGCAGCGAGGAAATTTCGGAATTGATGGTGGAGGCGCAGAAGGAAGCCTACTGTGATGCTCTGACATCATACCATCCGCATTTCTGGGCATCCAAGCTTCATTTCTATATCACAGGGACGCCGTTCTATAATTTCCCATATACCTTCGGTTATATGTTCAGTACCGGCCTTTATGTTCGAGCATTGGAAGAAGGTCCTACCTTTGCAGATAAATATGATGCCCTACTTCGCGACACCGGCGTGATGTCCGTGGAGAATCTGGCAAGGAAACATCTGAATGTGGATCTGACCCAGCGCCAATTCTGGCAAAGTGCAGCCGACTCTTGCGTATCTGATATTAGACAATTCTTGCAAATGACGGAACATATGGCGTGATTTGTTGATTTTCATCGGAAAACAAATAATAGAATTTGCTAGAGGACTTTTGCCCTCCCAATACTGCAAATTCCAACCTATGAAGAAGCCCGCTCGGGCTTCTTTTTTTGTCGTAAAAGAATGAAAGTTGACGCAAAAAAGAAGCTGGAAACTAAATTATTTGTGCAATTTTAGTAATAAATACCCAAATGTGTTGAATATTGTTGATACATTGATTCCTTTACCCTATAATGAGTCATAAGCCCTAGTAATAGGGAGGATTTACTAATAAAGGAGGGGAGAAGAGATGGTAAAACTAGATCAATTATCACTGGCTAGACAATTGGACATCGTTTTTAAAGAGCTGGAAGAAGAGTTGGGAGGTCTAAGTTCAGGGACAGTATTTGTACAAATACGAAACAATGTAATTGGTAAATTTGGCATACGGCATAATCCATTGGCTGGGCGTAACGGGGTCATAGCTCCACTTGAGGAGGGGCTAAGTGAAGCTCAACAATGCTCTTTTCGTACGATGGCGCTTGAAAGTCTGAAACATAAACGCCACTGGACACACGGCGAAATCAGTTATGAATTTATGGTACGACAAGGCATTGTCGTTGTAGATGCTATACTTGAATCCAACTATAACATGGCCAACTTGATGATTCGGTACCCTCGTAATACATATGCCGAAGCTGCTTCGGAATCCTGAAATCATTTATCATATAGAATATATAACGAAAGAGGCGATCTTTGGGGAGAAGATCGCCTCTTTCTAATTACGGCTGGAGGGAAGAGATGCGAATTACAGGTTCGAACGACCCGATAATTGCTGCTCAGCCAATTGTACCAGACGTTTGGTGATGTAACCTCCCAATGAACCTGTTTCACGGGAAGTGTAGTTACCCATGTAACCGTCTTGAGGAAGCGTCACACCCAGTTCTTGAGCTGCTTCTACTTTCAATTGTTGAAGAGCTGCAGTTGCTTGAGGTACGACAAGATTGTTAGAAGAACGACCTTGAGCCATGTCATGTCACCTCCTTTGATGTTGTATGTGGATATTATGACTGAATCCTAGGAATCTCATTCGTGCTTGAGGCAGATCATTGGGTGGTAAAATTATCCGATTCGCTGGAATGGTCGTTATCTTAGACAAACAAGAGCAGCTCTTTGATTTCAAAGGGCTGCTCTTGTTGAAACATTAAGTATATAAAGATCCTATGGCTCACATGAAATGGCTTAACTACCCTTGATCTGCCTCCGGTGACGTTTTTTGGACGCTGATCTGGGTATTCAGGTTCACGGTCTGTCCCGGTTCCAGATGAATCAGGCCGGTTTCTTCGCTTGGCAGATTCAAATTGGGCGCGTTCGGAAGCCAGGTATATGGCTCGATGCAGAGGAATTCCTCCGCGACGCCTTTTGTATAAAGCACCCAGTGCTTGAAAAAGGCGCGGTCTGCCGAATAATGAATTTGATAACCATCATCCCGTTGAAGCATAGCTTCGGCTGGTTTGCCCTCCGGGATTTTCAATATCGTATCAAGGTCGGCTTCCTTCAGGTTGAGTCCGGAATTCAGTTGTTCCAGATGGCCAAGCGGTGAAAGATCTCCGGTTGGAATCAGTTCATTATTCAAGGTATAGATTCCCTCTACAGGCAGATCCAGCGTCCAGCGCTGCGGTTCACCATCGAGCAGGAACCACGTATGGTAACCCATGCCGAACGGGACAGGGCTGGAACCCAAATTCGTTACACGAAGACTCTGCGAGAAGCGGGTCTCCTGAAGACGGAAGGTCATTTCCAGCTTCAGCGGTACTGGGAATTGGGCAATCCATTTCGGATCATCCGATGATATGAACTCTGTCGAAACGGCGCATCCATCATCCTCTTCCTCTATGTCGCTGACACACCAGGCCTGTGATCGGTGGAGACCGTGGATATGATTGTCGTTCGCGGTATTTTGATCAAATTGATACGATGTTCCGCCATACTCAAACTGGCCTTTGGAAATCCGGCCTGGCGGAATGAGCATCGGGATGCCGAAGTGGTAGGGCTTCTGAAGATAGAATGCAAGCTCACTTTCATCTGGTTTTCGTAGGATTTCGCGTGAGTTTTCAAGGTCTTTGATTCCAATGACATTGTTACCTAGACGAGGAAGGAGAGTCACTTCAAGACGGCCGCTGTTTAAAATATAGGTGTCGTAACCATTCCACTGGCCTTTGGTCACTTGATTCATATCGATGCTCCTTTACTAACAGAAATCATGGTCTTGACGATTACCCACATCATAACAGATTTTTGTGGAAAGGGTAAAAGAAATGCTTCAAAACATTGGGCGACTTGATTCTAAAATGGAATTGACAAGGCAGAGCAAGAGTTTTATCATTACATGTAATAGTGATCCAAAAATGATTGAAACACGATGACAAGGACAAGTAAGCAGGTGCGGCCCATCCTTCAGAAAGCCGGTGGTTGATGTGAACCGGTGGATCCGCTTTGCTGAATGGACCTTTGAGTGCCAGGCTGAACAGGGATGATACTGTTATTCCTTAATATGCCGGCCGGGTATTCTCCGTTACAAGAATAGAAGGCTGCAGCTTAAGTATTAGAGTTACTGCAGCGAATAAGGGTGGCACCACGGTCTCACGTCCCTTGCGGATGTGAGGCCTTTTTGCGTTCATATATGTTCCCTTGAGCGGGGCAGACTTTGGATTAAAGAATGTTTAAATAAATGGAGGGCTAGTCATGAAAACAGTATTATCGGGAATTCAGCCGAGTGGCAATTTGACACTGGGCAACTACATTGGAGCCATTAAAAATTTTGTTAAGCTTCAAGACGAGCATGATTGTTACTTTATGGTCGTCGATCTGCACGCCATTACGGTACCGCAGGAGCCAAGCTCGCTCCGAGATCGCTCAGAGTCGGTTGCGGCACTGTACGTAGCGGCCGGGATCGACCCGAGTCGCGCCAATATTTTCCTGCAATCCCATGTTCCTCAGCATGCTGAGCTGGGATGGATCATGACAACGATGGTGAATATGGGCGAATTGGAACGGATGACACAATTTAAGGACAAATCAGAAGGTAAAGATTCCGTAGGAGCTGGTTTGTTTGTCTATCCAGCGCTTATGGCTGCAGATATATTGCTGTATAATGCCAATCTGGTACCGGTAGGAGATGACCAAAAGCAGCATTTGGAAATCACGCGCGATTTAGCTGCACGGTTCAATCATCGGTTCGGTTCCTATTTCAATATGCCGGAACCGTTCATTCCGGAAGTAGGCGCACGAATTATGTCGCTGGATGATGCTTCTAAAAAGATGAGCAAAAGTAATCCGGTTGAGGGCAGTTATATTGCGATGCTGGATACGCCGGACCAAATTCGCAAGAAAATCAGCCGAGCTACAACCGATTCCGGAGCGGAAGTGGTCTATAACCCATCCGCTAAACCAGAGGTGAGCAATCTGATGAGTATCTATTCGGAGTGTGCTGGGGTGTCCTTGCAGGAAGTACAGGCGCGTTTTGAAGGGAAGATGTACGGGGCATTCAAGAAGGAGCTTGGCGAAGTTGTAGTAGCTGCTCTGGAACCCCTCCAAAACAGATACTACGAAATTCGCCAAACCGGTGAAATCCATGACATTCTGGCCAAGGGAGCAGAGCAGGCACAGAAGACTGCAACTCAAATACTGGATGGCGTCAAGGACAAGATGGGCTTTCTTGCTCGTAAATAAGCAAGATTCTTCTTAAGAAGGCTTGCGTTTGGATTTGATGATGAATCCCCAGCCTATGTTGAGAATGGAGAGCAGAGCCAGACCGACGGCCAGAAATCCGTTGTAGCTGATGGATATGGCCGAGGCGGTCAGCAGGACGATCGAAGAGACCGCAAACCATAGGGATAAGCCTTTACTCATATGAAAAAACCTCCAAAGATAAAAATTGAAAAAATACGTATAACGTTGCAAGAAGGAGCCATAATAAGTTTGCAAGCTTGCACTGGAATAACAGACATTCAGTGAAGGGAGATATTTAATATGGCACGCCGCAGCAACAATTTGGTTGTACCTCAAGCAACTGCAGCATTACAACGTTTGAAACTCGAGGCTGCTCAAGAACTAGGCGTCACGATTCCTCAGGACGGTTACTATGGTAACTATACTTCCCGTGAAACAGGATCCCTGGGTGGATACATTACAAAACGTTTGGTACAGCAAGCTGAACAGGCTCTTTCGGGGTCTGGCCGCACGCTGTAATCTCTTTTTCATAACGTGAGTATGGAAGCCCGGAGCGCTATCATTGCGCTCCGGGCTTTGTATTCATATTAAGGGATCGACACCCATCTTTGCTACGTAGACAAATTGTGCCTTAAACAACGGCATAACGTCAAGAATATATCGCTTCCAAATGTCACTGAATTGTCATATAGATGGAATGAATTCCGAAGGATTGCTAAACACTTTTTACTAATGATATGATAAACTTTATAGCGGAGGCAGTACTTCCTCCATAACGACAGATACAAGGAGGAACGTTTACACGTGGATAATCACTTGAGATACCAAGCTCCTTCAGAATCCGCAGCACTTGCCTCAGCAGCGCCTGCACCTCCCGATAAGGCGGGGACTTGGAAAGATTTTATCACGGTAACGAAGCCCGGAATCATCCGGTCAAATTTGATAGCGGCTTTTGCCGGATTTTGGCTAGCATCGCGTTGGGATATCCAATTTGGATTGATGATTATGACACTTCTCGGAACCGTGCTTGTAATGGCTTCGTCCTGTGTTTTCAATAACTATTTTGACAGAGAGCTCGACATGAAGATGGAGCGTACACGGAATCGCTCACTTCCAACCGGACGGCTGACACCAAAGGTTGTTCTTTGGTATGCCATCATACTTGGGGTCGTTGGACTAGCCATGTTATTCCTGTTCTCAGGGGTATTGGCAGGGATATTCGGAGCGTTCGGAATGTTTGTATACGTTGTGGTATACACATTATGGTTAAAGCGGTCATCAACATGGAGCACATCGGTAGGCGCTATTTCCGGAGCGATGCCGCCGGTGATCGGCTATGTGGCCGTGACAGGAACCGTAGATATGGCTGCGGTTTTGCTGTTCGCTCTTCTGTTTCTCTGGCAGCCGCCGCATTTCTGGGCACTGGGCATTCGCCGGGTTGAAGAATATCGTGCAGCGGGCTTTCCGTTATTGCCGGTAGTTAAAGGAATTAAACGCACGAAGTATCAGATGATCCCTTACCTGGTACTGCTTATACCGATCCCCATCCTGATGTACACATATGGATATGCCGGTATATTCTTTCTGGTTATCGGACTCCTTCTGGCTATTTGGTGGCTCTACGCCGCACTCCAAGGTTTCCGTGCGAAGGACGATGAAGCTTGGTCCAAAAAAGTATTTATTATCTCCATCAACTACTTGACCTTGAGCCTGATCGTTCTCATACTCAATACCACTTTTTAATAGGTGGAAGGGCTTTAACGCTGCACTAAACCTGACAAGAACAGGGATTGCCTGAGACGAAGGGAGAACGGGGAAGGTCATGAATGCATTCAAACGTTACAAATGGACTTGGGTACTACTCGCTGTCTGCGTAATAGCAGCTATTTACCTGGTATACAACTCGTTAGGATTCGGAAAAGAAAAGTTTCCAATCGTTCGTGAGGTAGCCGCTTACTCCATGGAGAATGTGGATGGAAAGACGATCACATCGGACGATACCAAGGGCAAGGTGAAGCTCATGTACTTCTATTTCACCAGCTGCCCGGATGTATGTCCGATTACAACACTGGTACTTTCGCAAATACAGGAAGACTTGAAGAAAGAGGGCATCTTCGGTAAAGAAGTTAACTTCGTTTCCATCTCCTTTGACCCGGAAACCGATACAAAAGAGAAGATTAAGGAGTTCGGGGACCGTTTCTATGCGGATTATAACGGCTGGTACTTCCTTCGTGGAGATCAGGAGGAAACACGGAAGCTGATGCAGGACTCTTTCAAAATCCCGCTGCTCGGCAATAACTCGACGAATTTCACGCATGGCAATTCCATTGCATTGGTTGACCGGAATAACAATATTCGGAAGACCTATAATGCAGCGGATCCGGCCCAAGTGAAGACCGAGAATATTGTGAAGGACATTAAGACCTTAATTAAGGAATAACCTATAGGTAAAACCAAAAGGCGCGCTCTATCGTTAAAGATGGAGGACGCCTTTTTTATTTAAAATAGTGATTTCTGATCTGCGTTGTTAATAGCAGGAGGCGGATAAATGATGAACTCTTCCAGTCCGGCCTTCTCTAACTGGGCAATCAGGTATTCGTCAGGCGTTCCTTCAACTCCTGCGTATCCCCGGCGGGTATAGATCTGTTCGGCATCAGGGAAGACGTCGCGCAGGGCACCGCGAATTTTTTTGCCGGAGCTATCGTTATCCATAAAAAGATACACCTCTTGATCCTTCACCTGTTTATGAAGGCTTTCCAGCTTTGCGGTGTTTAGCGTTCCAAATGTGCATAGGATGGTTATATCCGATGTCAGCAATCGGCGTAGTCGGCTCCGGTCGTTCTTGCCCTCTACAATGAGGAATATCGGCATCTTTTTTCACCTCTGTCATGATACGGAGATCCTTGGCAGCATTCCCCGGGAAATGATGATCCGCCGTCGAATGATGGTTGTGTCGAATGGTGTATGTATAGTTTAACTTGTTTTTTATCGATCATGCAAAGCGGGCAAAATAAACGACCATCCAAATGGATGGCCGTAACAAGGTTAACCCATGTTTTCTAGAAACAGCTCAAGATAATGACGAGCAGAATGTACAATACAAGAACCATTCCGACTGAATTTCCATAACCCCCATGGCAATGTTTATGATGAACATGACTCATGATTACTTCACCCCTTGGTTAGATGTACGTGGTCATTTGCCACACTGTATCTTATGTGGTTTTACCCATATGGATTGTGTATTGGCCCATCCTTATCTTTTTGGGCGCTGGTTTAAGACTGGTACAGCTTCCTTAGACGGTTGAGATTGGGGTTTCTGGTGAGACAGCTGTTAAAGGTGCTTCACGATTGCGTTTGGGGAGCAGCAGCAGCACCGTCATCAGCATCAGAAACGCGATAAAATAAGGGGACACCACCGTTCGGAGCTGTCCTGCCGCAATAGGACCTACAAAGGAACCCAGCGACATGGCGATGGATTGCAATGAGAAGACTTTCCCAAGTCTGCCTCCGCCGCTTAGCTCTATGAACAGTGAGGATAATGCCGGAAACAGCAATCCTTTAGCAAGTCCGAGCGCAAACAGGATGACCGTGATCGGTACATGGTCTGCTGCAGCCAGGGCGTAGAAGCAAATAGCGAGCCCCAATACGCCGATGGTCACCCTGATATAGGGCGCATAACGATTGAGAAACAGCATGCTTAATGTGACCAAAGCTCCAAGGCTAATGACGGAGAATAGAAGCCCGGTGGACATAATGCTTGCCAGCCCGCTTTCCCGCAGCGGTATTTCAAAGAACAGGATTCCTTGAGAGCATGCGATAGCAAATGGAATCAGATATAAGCGCAAGCTAAAAGGAAGCCGCGCCGGTGTCCCGTTGTTGATCGGAACAGCCTGCCCTTTATCTCTATCAGCGGCTGACAGAGGCTTCGGGAGACTGAGAAACGCCATCAAGCCGGTGAAAATCAAAAGCCAGCCCAGACTCTGGAATGTACCGGAAAATCCTGCTTTGGCTACAATGAAAGCGCCGGCGGCCGGTGACAAGACAGAGGCAAGAGTGTGGATCACGCCATGACCGGACATATATTTGCCTTGCGTAACAGGATCCCGGGAGAGAGACGCAAGCAGCGCCAAACAGGCCGGTGACAAAAAGGCCAAGACGAAACCGCTGATCGAGCGGAGCACGAGCAGCTGCCAGGGCAGTTGGACATGAGCCTGGAGCAGCAGGATAACACCAGCAGCGGTTAAGCTGAAAATAATGTAGCGTCTGCTACCGTGCCGATCGATCAGATTGCCTGCAAGCAGATTGCCAGGCAGATGAGTTAAAGCATAAATGCCCATCATCCAGCCGATAAACGTAGGGGCTGCGCCAAGGGAGATGGCAAAGGGCGTCAGTACTGGATACTGAGCATGCAAATCAAAAAACGCCAGAAACAAAAACATATAGAGCCATAATGCGGTTTTCAATATGGCACCCTCCTATCCGGCAAAAGTTGATATGGTACTAATACTTGTACGTTCGAAAGGGCAAGCTTATACCTTTTTGTGAAAAGACCCGGTTGGCTGACAGCTTTGCGGGGTATCATGTATAATTAATAAGACGGCATGAACCGCCGCTTTTGAAACGATGAACGGGAGTGAATTGAATTGGATACTCAGGTCTGGATTGAATTTCTTAAACAAAACTGGCTGGTCATTGCCATCGCCTTAATTATCTTGTTTATTGTGCTGAATGTGGTGAGAACCGTCATTAAGTGGGCGCTAGCGGTACTCATCATCGTGGGATTGTTGGTGTATAGCGGAATTTCCCTGGATAAAATCGGCGAGGTTGTAACCACGGTGAAGGAAGAAACGGTGGACACGATAAAAAAAGAAGCGCTGAACATGATGATGAAAGAAGCGAAGGAAGCAAAATATACTTCGAATGGGGACGGTACCTACTCCATTAAAGCTCCTAATCTGGAGCTGAAAGGAAGTGACGGTTCCGAAGAAGTTGAAGTCACTTTCCGCGGTGTTTCGGTAGGAAAGTGGGATATCAACGATACGATTCAGAGCTTTATCGATGATGCCAAGAGCAATACGGCCTCTAAATAAAAAAATGAAACGCAATCGGAAGCGAATGTACGAGGGCAGCAGCGTTGTTAGTGCTGCAGCTCGCTTACATCGGTTGACAAGACATCATGGGGAGAGGAGGGGATACCGTTGATGTCGGCATGGAAGGATAGTGTGCTAAGTGGGAACGGAATCACCATCTTGCTGCTGCTGATTGTGGTTTTTTCACTATTGCAGGGATGGAGTCGCGGAGCCTCCCGGTCAGCCGGGAAGCTTGTTTTTTTTCTGGGGGATGCGGTGCTGCGCTTGGTCGGGCTTGCGATCTCCGTTCTTTTTACATTATGGTTATCACCCAAGGCAGGCGATTGGCTAGGGACGGCCTCCAGTTTACCGAATCGAGAGCTGCGCTTCTGGGAACAGATTTATTATACAGCCGTAAAATCGCTGGCGGATTTCCCGCTGCTGCGGTTTGCGGTGTTGTTTATGTTAAGTTACGCCCTTATCGTATTTATGCTGCGTCTGCTCGTTTCCCTGATCATGGGAGGCAGGCTGGGACTCTTCGGAACGAGAAAAGATACGTCGGCATCGCTGCTGAGCCGGCTAACAGGCGCGGGAATTGGCGTTATCATGGGTGCTGCCCGGAGCATTATTGTTATTGCGATCTTATTCATCTACGTCAGTCTAAATCCCGACCACGGCTTCAGCCGGTACGTTGAGGCTTCACCGGTTTATCAGCAAGGAGCGAGGGCTGTGATAGAACCTTTGTCGGGTTCTCTCGTCCGCGAGAAGCTGCCGGTCTTTACCCAATCGGTTCAAGAAGAATTGAATGGGATCATTCAGCGGAAGTATGAGGTCATCGACCACAAGATTCCCGAGGGCATTGAGCAGACGGCAGCCCATATCGTGAAAGGTGCGTCGACCGATGAAGAGAAAGCCCGAAAGCTCTATGATTGGGTTGGCAGCAGAATAGCGTATGATCACGACAAAGTGACATTGTATGAAGAGCAGCGGATATGGAAAGAGCAGACACCACAGGATACGTACGAAACAAGGTTAGGCGTGTGCATTGATTATGCTCGGCTGTATGCCATGATGGCCCGGTCTCAGGATCTGAAAGTTCGGGTCGTAACTGGCAGGGGATATAATGGTCAAGGCGGTTATGGTCCCCACGCCTGGAATGAAGTCTACTTGAGCGAAGAGAAGCGATGGATACCGCTGGACCCGACCTGGGCACAGAGCGGCAACTGGTTTAATCCGCCGCGCTTCAATGAGACACATATAAAAGAACAAGTGTTTTGATAGATGTGTTGGGATACGGAGAAGGGCGGACTTTGAGCAAGGGAAGTTCGCCCTTGCCCGTCAGGAGGGCCTTCCAGATGAAGTGGGGGGGCGTTTATGTTAATATGGGTTTATGTGATTGCCGATAAAGGGGAGAAGCATACGTGAAAGGGTTTAGGCCGGATAAGCGCAAACAAGAAGAACAAGATGCCGGCAGTCAGTTTAACTTGCGGGTTAATCTATTTTTTTTCAGCACTTTTATCATATTCTGTGTCGTTATTATACGTCTTGCTATACTGCAGTTCGTTGAAGGGCCTGAGCTAAAAGAGCTCGAAACCGGTGGGCAGGTTAAAAATTTCCCGCTTCAGCCGATCCGGGGCAGCATCATTGATGCTTCCGGAACACCGCTTGCATACTCGACACCCTCCCAAGCACTGTATTTAACGCTGTTAAAGGATTACAGTTCATCCGAACGAGGGAAGAAGAATCGTCCGGAGATCGAAAAGCTGGCCGAGGAAATGGTCAAGGTCTTCGAACAATATGGTGATCCAAAAGCCGAAAAGTTAACGGTGGATGCCGTGATCAAAGCGATGGACCTGGAGTTTAACAAGCAGCCGGGTTATGAGCCGAGACGCATCAAAGCGAATCTTTCAAACAAAGAAGTGGCTTATTTCATGGAGCATAAGAACGAGTATCCTGGAATAGAGGTTGTTGAAGAAAGCCAGCGTCAATATAACCAGGATAAAATTGCCGTTCAAACGATTGGTTATTTGAAAGAGTTCCGCGGAAATAAGACACTTCCTAAATATAAGGAGATTGATGAGCAGAACAAGAAGCAAAAAGATCCGGGACTCATCTACACGGAGCAGGAGAAGGTCGGTGTAGACGGACTCGAAATGATGTTCCAGGACGAACTGCGCGGCAAGAACGGATATATCGGTATTCCGATTAATCCGCAGAACATGGCGGACGGGGTGCCGACCATGACCGTCCCGGAGAAGGGTTACAATATTCATACGACGATTCATAAGGATATTCAGAAGGTTACACAGCAGGCGATCATTGATCAGCTGAAATGGCTTCATGCCAATACGGTTTCCGGCAAAACGCATCCGAATGCGCAAACAGGTTATGCCGTAGCGATGGAAGTGGACACCGGGAACATTGTCGCCATGGCCAGCATGCCGGATTATGACCCCAATGTATGGGAGAATGGAACCGACGATTGGGAAACCGTTATGAAGTATTACGGTAATGGGACCATCTCACCATACAACTCCGGCCGATCCGGCAACAATCTGGAGTCGGTTGTGCTGTTGGGTTCAACAATAAAGCCACTAAGTGTACTCATTGGACTTAACGAAAAATTGTTCGGTCCGAACGATTATTATTATGATAGCGGTGCTGCATTCTTTGGTAAAGATAATTCAAGGGTTCAGAACTCCGGTGGTAGAGCTTATGGATCTTTGAACCCAAGAAGTGCAATTGAACACTCCTCTAACGCCTTTATGGTTGACTGGGTTGGGGAAAAGCTGTACAACAAGTACGGCTCCGAATCCGTTGTAAAATGGGATGAATACATGAAGAAATTCGGGCTTGGGGTATCTACCGAATCCGGTCTGCCAAAGGAGCATAAAGGAATCATCGAGTATACCAATATCGAGCAGGCGGGAAGTTATCTGGCTGCCATGGCATACGCTTCATTCGGACAGTCCGGTAAATATACGACGCTCCAATTGGCACAGTATGCCAGCACGCTTGCCAATCGGGGAGAACGCATCCGGCCGCAGCTTGCGAGCAAGATTGTGGATCAGGACGGCAATGTGATCAAGGAATTCAAGCGGGAAGTATTAAATAAAAAGGAATTCCCACAGCAGTACTGGAACGAAGTCATTGCAGGGATGAATACGCAGGGACTTCGAGCTTTTGAAGATTTTAAATATGATTTTGCACGGAAAACAGGAACATCCGAGCAGGATATTTATAAAAACGGTTCTCGGATCAGGGTGGAAAACGGGGTGTTCATCGCTTTTGCACCACGACAAAATCCGAAACTGGCCGTCGCCGTCGTCATACCGGAAGCAGGCTTTGGTTCCCAGAGTGCCGCGCCGGTTGCCCGCAAAATTTTCGATGCTTATGACGAAATTTATGGACTCGACGGTACGCCTCACCCTAAAAATACTCAGGGCGAGAATGAGGATGGAAATTCAAATCAATAATAATAAGCAGCAAAACGGCAGCCAAGAGCCCTAAATGGGTTGGCTGCCGTTTCTTTATTCGTTACACATGGGCGTCCGGAGCCTTGTCCGCCACCAGATTCAGGATGACGTTAAACTCCAGCAGCGCTTTGAGGCCGCAGAGCACCATGGTGTATCCTCCCATGGAATCAATAGCTCCCTGCACCATTTCATCCGCACTGCCTGTAAATCCGGAATGGGTAATGGCAACGAAGGTCTCATAATCGCCGCGTGGCGTGAATGTCCATTCGGTTTGGGTCAGGTCTGATGACTCGATCGTGATGCGGCGGTTCACTTCAATATGTTGAACGTACACGTCATCATGTACCCCATACATCTCCCAATCCCAGCGGATATGACGGCCTTCCTCAAGCTTGCCGCTGCTTTTGGTAAACCAGAACTTGGTTGTAATCTCAGGGTCGATAAAAGCCTCGAATGTTTGGGCTACCGGTCTTCGAATGAGCATCTCTGCCGTCACGACGGGGTTCTCATTGAGCTTGGTCATATGATTCATGACTCCTTTCGGGGTTATCTTCAGTAAATATCGTAGCATAAAGGAGATCATATTCTTTCTTTTACATGGCTCATTGATTTCAAGGGCTGTGTTATTTGTTCGAGCGCTTGGAGAAATCTTGCGTAAGGCTAGCTTTACCTCAGTTTTGGCCTGTCTGGGGCCCGCTATTCATGAGGTGTGTTTTGACGACCTGTCTTTTGTGGTAAAATGTCGTTATGTTTGCTCGCAATTCGTAAGGGGGTTAATACCATGAATAATAAATATCGTTTGTTGGCATTGGATATGGACGGCACGCTGCTTCAGGACGATCATGAAGTGTCGGAGGAAACGGTAAAGTGGATCAAGGAAGCCGTACGGCATGGCATTCATGTCTGCCTCTCGACAGGCCGGTCGTTTCCGGATGCTTATCCGTATGCCAAACAGCTCGAACTGACGACACCGATGGTGACGGTGAATGGCGGTGAAGTATGGCGAGCGCCATATGAACTGCATCGCCGCGCGCTGCTGGACAGCAAGCTTGTGGAACAAATGCATGCACTCGCTATTGAAACCGGATCATGGTTCTGGGCGTATTCAGTAGGAAAATTGTATAACTCTGAGAACTGGACAGATGATGTCGCGAATCAGGAGTGGCTGAAATTCGGTTACACCACGAATGATCATGATGTACGCCACAACGTCCTGATGCGCCTGCAGGATATGGGCGGACTGGAGATCACGAACTCTTCGCCGATTAACCTGGAGATCAATCCGCAGGGCGTCAATAAAGCGACCGGGATCGGGCAGGTGTGTGAACTGCTCGGTATTAGCATGTCCGAGGTCGTAGCCGTAGGTGACAGCTTGAACGACCTGGCTGTGATTCAACAGGCCGGCCTCGGCGTGGCCATGGGCAATGCCCAGCAGACGGTAAAGGATGAAGCGGACCTTGTGGTTTCCAGCAACAATGAGAACGGCATCGTCGAGGTCATCAGGGATCATATTTTGATCGAAGGGTGAGATGTTGATGGACATATTGGGCTGGATTATCGTAATTGCTCTGTTTATCATTGGGATGGCCGGAGCGATTTACCCTATTCTGCCGGGGGTTATCGCCATTTACCTGGCGCTGTTTGTTTACGGCTGGTTCTTTACATTCGAGCATTATAATACATGGTTCTGGATTATCCAGACGATCATTCTGGTGGTGCTCTTTATTGCCGATTATGCGGTTAACGCCTGGGGAGTTAAGAAGCTTGGTGGTTCCAAAGCCTCGATATGGGGCAGCACCATCGGACTGATTATCGGACCGTTCGTTATTCCCGCTTTTGGATTGATAATTGGACCATTCCTCGGGGCATTTCTGGGTGAAATACTGGCAGGCTCGGGACCAAGCAAATCCATGAAGGTTGGTTTCGGATCGGTCATTGGCTTGTTCAGCAGCATTGTGGTGAAGATTATTTTACAGCTCGCGATGATTATTATTTTCTTCATTTGGATTTTCTAATAGACGCTTAGGAATCGCTGTAAGAGGCGCTTTGGAGGAGAAAGAAGGGTACGGTTTTGTCAAAGAAAGAGTCATTTATTAAAGGCACGATCATCTTGGCCGCTGCTGCGCTGGTAGCTCGTGTGCTGGGTCTTGTCCAGCGGGTGCCGCTGGAACATATGCTGAACGATGTAGGGGATGCCTCATTTACGATCGCCAATACCGTGTATTTAATGCTGTTAACGGTAGCAACGGCCGGCATTCCCAGCACACTCAGCAAAATGGTATCAGAACGGCATGCATTAAATAAGCCTGCGGAGGCTCGGCGTGTTTATCATGCTGCACTTATTTTTGCCGGAGCAGCAGGCGTTATCATGACGCTGCTGCTTTATTTCGGAGCTCCTTATTATGCTACAAATATTGCTAAGCAGCCTGAGGCAGCCGCTGCCATTCAGGCACTCGCCCCAGCGCTGCTGCTGTTTCCGGCCATCGCGATGATGCGAGGATACTTCCAGGGACGTAATAACATGGTGGCTGGCGGCATATCGCAGATCATCGAGCAGATTGCACGGGTTCTGACAGCCATCGGTTTGGCCTATGTGCTGCTGCGGATGGGATACGACGATACCTGGATTGCGGCCGGAGCTTCCTTCGGTGGCGTACTCGGCAGTATTGGCGCGTTTGCAGTCATGCTGTACTTCACGGTTAAACTTCGCCGAAGCGATCGTGAGCTCAAGATGCCGGCGGCGGACCGCTCCATTCCGCTTAGCGGGATATACCGGGATATATTCACGCTGTCTATACCGATTGTGCTGTCTTCCCTGGCGGTTCCGGCTGTTTACTTCATTGACAGTTCCATCGTGAAGCCGCTGTTGATCGGGCAGATTGGTTTGGATCAGGCGACCGCAGCCCTCGCGGTGCTGGGGAACCGGGCTCAAAGCGTGGCGGGGATTCCGCCGATACTAGCCATTGCCCTCAGTACCTCGCTCATTCCGATCATCTCTGCGGCTTTTGCGAAGAAGGATCAGGAGCATTTGGAACAGCAAGTATCGCTGGCTATGCGTATAGCCATATTGACGGGCATGCCGATGGTGATTGCGCTATGCGTGGCATCCTATTCCATTAATGGTTTGCTGTTTAGTTCCTTGGGCGGCAGCGGGATTATTGGTTTTCTGACGTTCGGTACGATTTTCCAGATCACGATGATGACCTCAAATTCCATTCTTCTTGGAATTGGCAAGGCCAAACTCTCGATGATTCACGTGATGATCGGGGTTGCGATCAAGCTTGCAGCCAGCTTCCTGCTTGCTCCGTTCTTTGGGATCTACGGGATCATAGGGAGCACGGCGCTCTGTTTCCTTGTCATTACGATACTGAATATAAGATCGATTAAAGCGATTGTACCCTTCTCCATCCTGGGCAAACGCTGGACGGGCTTCGTGTTGACGGTGATTGCCGCCGGGGGAATCGGATATGGCCTGAATCTGGCCGGTATTCAAATGGTCGATATCATGCCGGCACGGTTGGCATTCTTGCTGACTTGCCTGGTTGTAGGTGTGGCCGTGGTCATTATATATCTTGTCCTGCTGGTGGTGTTTGGCGTATTGCGGCAATCGGAGCTGAGCAGTTACCCGCGCCTTTTGCAGAAAGTGTTCCGTCCGCTTATGAGACTGCAGCCTGCACGTATGCGGGAGCGGGGATAAAAACATATACTTAGTTTCACTTATAGAGGTTGTTCAAAAAGTCCGCTTTTGATAAGAAAACCTAATCGATGCCACTTCAAGGATGAGCGACCGCGATGATAGGTAGGTTTTCTTGCGATATAGAATTTCATCAGCCTCCGCTGATAACTAATAAATTCTATATCTAACACGAAGCGAATCAGGAAGCAGCTCGGCATCGAATCTTGAATTCAGCCGGGCCTAAGCAGATGCTTCCGAGGTATGTTTCCTGTGGAAACATTTCAGGTGCTCACGTACCCGAAAACGTACGCTCCGTTCCTGACGTCCCTAGCTTCATCCAACTGAAGCGTTTTGAAAAAACACACATCGGAAGCATAAGCCTCGGTGCTGAAAATCGACCTTTTTGAACACGCACTTATCGTGTGAATAGAACGGAACGGAGACCATCCTTGCAGTATCGGGACGGTCTCTTTCCATTTTAATGCTGATGGAACTGATCAGACACATCATGCACGATGGAGGTTTTCTCCAGAGCGGTCCGATGGGCGTGGGTGATATCCGGCAGCAGCGGCCGTAACGGTTTACGGATATGCCTAAACATCGCGCGGCCCTGATACCAGTCATACCGGGGAATCGGCTCAGGGGTCTCATCCTCCCAGATCTCCTCAAGATAAGGGCTGTACAGGCGCTGGCCATCGGGCAGCCATTCTGATGTGATGAGGTCAAATCCCGCGTGGCCATGATTCATAGCTTGCTCAAGCGTCGGCGTAAATAAGGCCGGCCAATATTCGGCGCGCGATCCCTGGTGCTTGGTGGATCGTGCGAATGCCAGCACGGCGCGGTATATCTCCTCATACCCAAACAATAAAGCATACAGCGAACGGCCTGCCTTGATCCTAATGGAGAGGTCGTCAAACTTGGGTAGGGTAAGTCCGGCCAGCGGCCTGGCTGGGGATAGGGGCTCCTGGGCAGGGCTTGCGCCCGACTCTGTTCTATGGACTTGACCCAGCGGAAACACGATTTGATTCAACCGGGTCAGCTCGTGCATCCGAAAGAAGGGATCCTGTAGAATATGCTGTTGGTAAAAAGGGTGCCTCGCCACACGCCCCTCAATATAATTCTGCTCATTAATGATGAGGGCTACCGTAAGCAGCGAACTGCTCTGATCCTGCCAGAACTGCTCCCAGAACGGTGTCATGAACGATGAAACATGAAAGTAGGGGAGCAAATGAAATAGGGGCTTACCTTTTTTTTGACTGTGTATATAGAGCAGCAGCTGGGGGTAGGCGTCCTGGAAGATCAGTGCATTGCAGCGCTCCAAGAAACGGTACAGGTTGTTCTTGAATGTCGGATCCATAAGATCTGACATCAATCCGCCCTTCAGATCACTCATATTCCACCCGGCATTACGCGATACCATGTGGGCCAAAAAGGCCCAATGCAGCTCAGGATGTGATACATAGCAGTCCCAATAGGCATGCGTACGGGTCACGTTGCTCCGATTGGCTGCAGCTGTGGCCTCTTGAATATGATGAATCAACTCCTGCTCTTCTGGAGATAGCTGAACATCTGTACCGGGCTCATGAATCCGAATATCGCTATACCCTTGCATGGAAGGGAGCGGAAACGGGGAAACGCTCTGCTGCAGATAGGGATGGGAGGAGAGGATGTCCTTGAGCTGCCTGCGAATTGTTCTAACGGCTGTGGGATCCCATTGCAATTCATGTCTGCTTGTCCGGAGCTTTAAGGAGAATCGCCACGACGCGATCATCCCCGACCATGATTCGGTCAGGGCTTGCGGAATGGTTGCCGTCCATGACCATACATCCTTGCCCCGGTTTTTTTTATCATTGACTCCATTCGAGTGCATTGGGGGGTCACCTGACTTTCTGATGGTTAATCCCAGCCTGTGAGCATCATAATGTCAGTATGCTCTAAAATTTGACTTCCACTCAACATTTTGATTCACTAAGGGTGAAGGAACTCGACGTAAAGGGGAGATAATCAATGGAAAAAATCACTTCAGAAGCAGAATTTCAGGTTGCAATCCAGTCTCCGCGACTGACTGTTGCCGTATTTAAAGCAGACTGGTGCGGCGATTGCAAGTTTATCGATCCATTCATGCCGGAGGTTGAGACGAAGTTCTCAAACCAATTGACTCTGGTAGAGGTTGACGTCGATGCTGTCGGTGACGTGAGTCAGCAGCAAAATATTATGGGTATCCCTAGCTTTGTTGCATATTCCGATGGACGCGAGCTGGTTCGCTACGTTAACAAACTCCGCAAATCGCGCCAGGAGATTGAAGATTTCATGCAGCGTGCCGTGGACGTATACAGTACGATTCATAAGTAAGAGTGACTATAGCACCGCTGCCTTGATCTATAACTGGCGGCGGTGTTGTTTTACATATCGGATAGAAGTAGGGCGATGAAGTCAAGTACCTGCATCATGAAGGTTTTTCTCATTTTTGAACATTTTGTCACAATCGCTCAAGTGACCGTAGCCGTAGAATCAGGTATAATGAAATGTGGACTGTGTACGATGCGATCCTGTAAAGGTTTAAATAGTGAATGATTATGAGCAGCAGGTGAGATAAGTGAATGATAAACAATTAAAATGGCTGAGTTACATAACATGCTTAATTATGTTCTTCGCGACGTTCGGAGGCATGGTTGTGACAAAGACGGGCTCGGGACTCGGTTGCGGCCAGGAGTGGCCGCTATGTAACGGTAAATTTGTTCCCGCTTACACGGTATCCTCCATGATTGAGTATTCGCACCGGGCTGTCAGCGGAATGGCGGGGTTAGCCGCGCTGGCTTCGCTGATTGCGTTCTGGAAGTACAAGCGGGATCGCCGGGATTTAATGGCTTATGTTATCGGGACCTCGGTATTCGTTGTGGTGCAGGCGATCATGGGTGCGCTTGCGGTGGTTAAGCCTCAATCGGCTGCGATTATGGCGCTGCATTTTGGCTTCTCGCTGATTGCTTTTGCTAGCTCCGTCATGCTGGCTCTGGGTATGCGGCGGGTAGAACAGGCGAAGGGGCCCGCAGACTTGGAACGTCTGCCTCGGGTAAGCAAGGGTTTCCGCAATTTAGTCTGGGGCACAGCCCTGTATAGCTACATCGTTGTTTATATTGGTGCATTCGTCAGTCATACTGATTCTCGGGAAGGCTGCTCGGGCTGGCCGCTGTGTAACGGGGAAGTGATCCCGGAGCTCGGCGGTGGAGTCGGCATCGCTTTTATGCACCGGGTGGCAGCGCTTCTGCTGCTGATCGTGGTTGCGGTGATGGGGCATTTTGCATATTGGCGCAACCGCGACAACCGGGAGATACAGATGCTGGGCATCTCGGCAACCGTGCTCTGCTTGCTGCAAGTGTTTAGCGGTGCCCTCATTATGGCAACGATGCATAACGAGGAGGTTTACGTATTCTCCGCACTGGGACATACACTGCTGATCTCGGCCTTATTCGGCGTACTCTGTTATTTAAGTGTCAGGGTATGGCAGCTCAGCAAGCCGGTTAGAGCTGAAAGGCAGCCAGATCATAGCATGTCTCGTGAAAAGATTGTATAAAAAAGAAGCGAAAATCATTAAACAAAAAGATCGGGGCATCCTATAAGAACAATCCTCTGGTCATTGATGCACGAATGAAACCGGGATGAGTTATTCCCGCGTGAGGATATCGTGAAGATGGTTGAAACGCGGTGGAAATCATAATTTTGGCAAATAGCGATCCAAGAACCAAGGTTAATCTGATGACGCGAGGGGGTACCGCCATGCTTCGTATGTTACTTGGGGAACAGCCCCGGCAGAATAACGGTCTGCTTGAGGAAGCCATTGAATCGATGGTCCAAACAACCCGGCTGCTGCAGAAGGAAATGGAGAAAAATCAGGATCCGACGCATGACTTTCGCAAGCTTGAGATTTGGACCCGGGGGTTGATCGTTTCCCTGGATGAGCTGGAACAGAGCTGGAATGCGGCCAGACATTTCAGTCAATCGATCCAATCGGGTTACATCGATGACATGTCGATTCAGGAGCAAGGGGAATATCAACGGTATGTGTATTTTTACAAAAATGGCTTCATACGCGTATTCTCGATCCTTGACAAGTTGGGGACGGTGCTGAACGATTTGTACGATCTTCATACCTCTAAGGTGAAGGAGCATTTCTCATATTTTACGGTCCTGCGGCAGTTTAAATTCCTGAAGGCCCACGGAGAGCTGGCTAAAGAGCTGGAAGCGATCAAGGATCGTTACAAAACGCCGCTGAACTCGCTCCGGAAACGGCGCAACGCCGAAATTCATTACATGAATTCCGAGATGCAGGATGATTTATGGCAGCGTCATCAAGGGCTGTCGGACAAGATCGAACTGGAGGATATCGATCAGCACCTGGACGATCTCAAACAGGGCGTTGATATGGTATGCCGGAGCCTGGCGGCTTCATATAAATATACAAACGAGCTTTGGGCGAAAAATGGAGTCAGGGCATAGGCACAAAATCGCCATGAAATTCCCTTTGACAAAAACCTGAAAAGAATCTATACTAACTATTGCATTCATTAAATGTTATTAAATCAGATCAAATTAATCGGAAAAATTTCATATCGATGTTTTCTTATCGAGAGAGGCGGAGGGACAGGCCCGATGAAGCCCGGCAACCGACTCCAGTGTAATTGCTTAACGCAATGACGCATGGAGTGACATGGTGCTAATTCCTTCAAAGCTACAGGATATCCTTTGGCTTTGACAGATGAGAAAAGGCGTTGACTTTTACGTAAAGAGGGCCCTTTTTGATTCTACAAAAAGAGGCTCTTTTCTTTTGGGTAAATAGATATGAAGCTGCGGAAAAAGGAGGATTATCGGATTGATTGAGCTCAAGCAATTGACGAAGCAGTACGGGAAAGCCCGAACCTTAACAACTGCGTTGTCCGAATTGGATTTGTCGATTGAAAAAGGAGAAATTTTCGGAGTGATCGGACACTCCGGTGCAGGTAAAAGTACATTGATCCGTTGTATCAATTTGTTGGAGCGTCCCACCTCAGGCGAGGTGTGGGTGAACGGTAAGAACTTAACGTCGCTTGGCAAGAAGCAGCTTCAGGCGGAACGCCGAAAAATCGGCATGATTTTTCAGCACTTTAACCTGCTGTCTTCCGCTAGCGTGTACGATAACATTGCGTTTCCGCTCCGTCTGGCCAAGACGCCGAAGGAGGAAATGGAACGCAAAGTATCCGAACTGCTGGCTTTGGTCGGCTTGGAGGCGCATCGGGATAAATACCCGTCTCAGCTATCAGGTGGTCAGAAGCAGCGGGTCGGCATAGCCAGAGCGCTTGCAAGCGATCCGGAAGTGCTGCTGTGCGACGAAGCGACTTCGGCGCTTGACCCGCAGACCACGGATTCGATCCTGCGCCTGCTGCTGGACATTAACAAAAAGTTTCATCTAACGATCGTGCTCATTACCCATGAGATGCACGTGATTCAGAGTATATGCGACAAGGTCGCGGTCATTCATCAGGGCGGCATTGTGGAGCAAGGGCCGGTAACGGAAGTGTTCCTGAAGCCGAAACATGAAGTGACCCAGGAATTTATCCGTCAGGAGATGGACAGCGGCGAAGCTTTCCGTCTGGCCATTCAGGGCCAGGCGAACGGACCTTCAAGGGCGGTGCAGATTACGTTCCTTGGATCGAAAACGTACGAATCGATTCTGTCCCATACGGTCCATGAGACGGGCGTGAATTTTGCGATTCTGCAGGGCACGATCTCCACAATCAAAGAAACGCCGTACGGCCAGCTCATTGTCCGTTTCGAAGGGGAAGAGGGCGCCATTGAAGATACGATCCGGAAGCTGCTTGAACAAGGATTAGACGTGGAGGTGATTCATTAATGTTCGAACTCGATTTTACCCAAATCGACTGGAAAGAAATATGGACAGCAACCTTGGATAGCCTTCGGATGCTGGGGGCATCGGCATTGTTCAGTTTCATTATCGGACTGCCGATTGGCGTGCTGCTTTACATGGCTTCTAGATCCACATCCGGCCTCGTACGCTTCGGTTACTCGATCCTGTCGTTCATTGTGAACATCCTGCGTTCGATTCCTTTCATTATCCTGATCGTGGCGATGATCCCGATTACGAAATCGCTTGTGGGTGTTTCGTATGGCGTGCTGGGAACCATTCCACCGCTCGTGATAGGCGCGGCGCCATTCTTCGCCAGACTCGTGGAAACAGCCTTGAATGAGGTGGACAAAGGGGTTATTGAAGCGGCTCATGCCATGGGCTCCTCGACAGGCCAGATCATATGGAGGGTTCTCCTCCCGGAGGCTCGTCCGGGCTTGCTGGCTGGGATGACCATCACGATTGTAACCCTGGTATCGTATACCGCGATGTCTGGTCAAGTTGGCGGCGGCGGTTTGGGAGATTTGGCCATCAAGTATGGGTATTACCGTTATGAGACCGAGATCATGATTCTGGCCGTCGTATTAATGATTGTGCTGGTACAGCTGCTGCAAATGGCAGGAGATCGACTGGTCCGACATTTTACAAGAAAATAACGGGATGGATGAGGCATCAAGGAAGACAATATAAAAAATAATATATTTTCGGAGGGAGAGTTTTTAGAATGAAAAAATGGACATTGGCATTGATCAGCTTGACATTGGTTACGGTGCTGGCTGCGTGCGGCAGCAAGCCTGCGGATAAAGCAGCTGAGCCAGGGGGAACAACAGGAGGTGGCGCTCAAGAGACCGTAACCTTGAAAGTAGGCGCTTCGCCTTCACCGCACGCCAAAATTTTGGAGCATGTTAAACCAGCGCTTGAAAAAGAGGGCGTGAACCTGGAAATCGTGGAATTCACGGATTATGTTCTGCCAAATACGCAAGTGGACTCCAAAGAAATCGACGCGAATTTCTTCCAGCACAAGCCTTACCTGGATAACGAAATCAAAGAGCGTAAATTGAATCTTGAATCCGTGATCGCGGTGCATGTGGAGCCGCTGGGTGCTTACTCCAAAACCATTAAATCTGTGGATGAGCTGAAGGATGGAGCAGTTGTAGCAATCCCGAATGATCCTTCGAATGCGGGCCGTGCATTGACTCTGCTGTCCAAGAATGGCGTAATTAAGCTGCAAGATGAAACCAAGCTTGAAGCTACCGCTAAGGATATCGTGGAAAATCCGAAGAACCTGGAGTTCAAGGAAGTTGAAGCCGCCATGCTGCCGCGTATGTTGGATGAGCTGGATCTGGCTGTCATCAACACGAACTACGCGCTTGAAGCGGGACTGGACCCAACAAAGGATGCGCTCTTTATCGAAGACAAGGAGAACCCTTATGCCAACCTGCTGGTAGCTCGTCCGGATAACAAGAATTCCGACGCCATTCAAAAATTGACGAAGGCACTGACTTCCGAGGACGTGAAGACCTTTATCGAAGAAGAGTACAAAGGTGCTGTAATTCCGGCATTCTAATTCGAGGACCAAAGGCTCGATGATGCTGTAGATTAGTTCATCGTAGCGGTGAAGAGAGGGCATTATCCAAAAGACGTGGGTCTTTTTGGATAAGCCCTTTCTTTTTTTTGTGTGGCGGCGATCTATGCCGGGTTGCAAGTTGTTAGGCCTTATCAAATCTTTTATACTGAAGGAAGGATATCCATCTGAGGAGGGAAAGTCTTGAAGGGAAAAGTAGCGCTGATTACAGGCAGTGCGACAGGTTTGGGGAAAATGACGGCGCTGTCGTTAGCTCGGCAGGGATGTCATTTGGCTATAAATTATGTAAACAGCAAGGATGAAGCGGAGGCGCTCTCCCGTGAAATCGAGGGGTTTGGCGTGAAGTCCATTGCAATTAAAGCCGATATCGCCAGCGAGCGTGAGCTGTATTCATTGGTGGATCAGACGGAGGAGCAACTGGGAAGCGTCGATATCCTGGTGAACAACGCAGGCCCGTTCATTCGGGAGCGTCGTCTGTTCTCAGAGTACAGTCGCGACGAGATCGTCCATATGGTGAATGGCAATTTAACCGGCGTCATGCTGCTGGACCACCGCGTTCTGCCTGCCATGCGGGAGAAGAAGTGGGGACGCATCATCCACTTTGGATTCGGACATGCGGGAGAAGCCCGCGCGTGGCCCCAGCGTTCAGCCTACGCGGCTGCTAAAGTGGGCCTGGTCTCCTTTACGAAGACGCTTGCGGTGGAAGAAGCCCCGTATGGAATCACCGTGAATATGATCTGTCCGGGGGACATCCGCGGAGCCAATAAAGAGAAGACCATCGATGAAGTTTCGGGCATTCAAGATGGGCTGACCCCGCGCGGACGATCGGGAAGCGGGGAGGACATCGCCAGGGTGATCGAATATTTATGCCTGGATAAGTCGGATTTCATTACTGGCAATATTATGGATATATCCGGCGGGCTGGACCCGATCCGCCCGTTGATTAAACCGGAATAACATATCATTCTCAAAATAGCCCCGCAAAGTGGAGTCTATGCTTCGATGCTTATTCCAAATACTTTGCGGGGACCCCAAAACATATAAATGCGATTAAAGAATGCTTACGCTTCGCTGAAAACATATACATTCTTTTATCTCAAAAAAAGAGTCTTGGTTCCACGAGGGAAACCAAGACTCTTTATAGTTAAAGAAGATTTAGAATACTTGAACTACTTCTTGAATGCCTTCTACTTCTTCAACCAGGGCGCGTTCAATCCCTGCCTTCAGAGTAATGGTGGAGCTAGGGCAGCTACCGCATGCACCCATCAATTTCAGCTTAACGATGCCGTCTTCAACGTCAACCAGTTCCACGTCACCGCCGTCGCGCTGCAGGAACGGACGAAGTTTATCAAGCACTTCAGCCACTTCATCATATACAGTGGTTTGCGTGTTTTCACTCATCTTGTTCAACTCCTTTCCTCCCTATATTATAGTACATAAACCGGCAAAATAAAATGCCAATCTTAAGGCAGGTCGAATAACAATGTCCATTATCATTGAGTTTTGCACAAGCAATTCCTATTTCGGCACGGATAAAGTTCTACAGACGCTTGAAGCCAAGTATGATTGTCAAGTCATCGAATACGGCTGCCTGACCAGCTGCGGCCAGTGCTACCTGATGCCCTTCGCTTATGTGGATGGCGAATGGGTCGAGGCTCCCACGGCTGAAGAACTGCTTGACGTTGTCATAGCCAAACTGGAAAGCTTTCAGGACAGCGAAGAGGAAAGCTGACCCTGATTCCTGGCATATTCCTTCCGTAAGGATCTACAAAGCGCCTGCAGCCTGCTCAGTGCTAGTAGTGACGCTTGGATTTCCAGAGAACGCCGCTCTTCAGTATCCTTGGTACCCGGCCCAGCACCGAGGTGCTGCCCATGAGTCCAAAGCCTGCATGTTTGCCGAGGGAACCGAGGGTTCCCTTGAGCTTCAGCGGAGATACCTTTGGCGTATCATCCCGCCATAAAGCTTTCAGGACATGTCCCACTTGCTCGGCTTGAGCCCCAGCGGCTTGGGCGCTTGGGACGAACGGGAGGCTGGCGCAGTCGCCGATCACGTACACTTCCGGATGGGAAGGAACCTGATACCACTCGTTCAGCATAATGCGTCCGCTGCGGTCTTTTGGCAGATCCAGATCCTGTACGACCTTTACGGGCTGAATACCCGCCGTCCATACAGCCAGGTCGGTTGCGATTGGCACATCCAGATTGTACACGGCGTCCTTCTCAACTCGGGATACGGAAACGCCGCTGTGGATATCCACATGGTGTTCCTCAAACCAGCGATGAATATAAGCAGACAAACGGTTAGGAAAAGAAGAAAGTACCCGTTGTCCTCGGTCCAAGATGGCGATATTAAGGTCAGGCCGGCTTTCACGAAGATCGGCAGCGAGCTCGATGCCGCTTAAGCCTCCGCCAATGATATGAACATGACCATAAGGTCTGAGGTTGTTCAGGTGCAAATAGGTTTCCCGGGATGTAGAGAAAGATTGCAGGCTGAACGTGAATTCTTCAGCACCCGGTACTCCATGATAACGGTCCGTACATCCCAGAGCAATGGCGAGTTGATCGTATTCCACGGGATCGTTGTTCGTCAGGTTAACAAGCCTCTTCTCTAGATCAATGGATGTGACTTCACCATATACAATTTGGAGGCGGTCATATACCGGGAATTTAACACGAACGGCGGTATCGGCCACGGTGCCTGCTGCCAGCGCGTAATATTCGGTTTTGAGTCCTTGGTATGGCATGCGGTCGATGAGCACGACCTCCACATCCGGAGGAAGATAGCCGCTGAATAATTCTTGAATTAGGGCAAGACCACCATAGCCTCCGCCGAGAATGACGAGCTTTTTCATAAATTTCTTCCTTTCTCAAGAGATAAGAAGGTGAGCGCCGATTCGCAAGAAAAACGCCGCTGGAAGCGGCTTAGGTTACCCACGCAATTATCTCTTTAACCTGTTTTCCGTTTTTTGGAACGTCTCTCGTTTGCTTAAATCCCTGCTGGTAAGATTTATTCGTAAACCTTGATCTCGTTGTAGAAGGTATCGCGTTCAACCGGAATCCGGCCTGCGCCTTGGATGAGCCAGACCAGCTCTTTGCGTGTCAGCCCTTCCGGTGTTAAGGCTCCTGCAGCATGGCTAATACGTTCCTTGAGGATCGTACCATGGACGTCGGAAGCGCCGAAGCTGAGAGCAACTTGAGTTAATTGCGCCCCAATATTAATGAAGTACGCTTTGATGTGATCGATATTATCGAGCATCAAACGGCTGATGGCAATGGTTTTCAAATCTTCGTAGGCTGAATTGCGGCGCATGATGCCTGCATTCTTATTCTTCGGCTGCATGGATAGGGGAATGAATACCATGAATCCGTTCGTTTCATCTTGAAGATCCCGAATTTGCAGCATATGGCGGATCCGGTCCTCGTGGCTCTCGATCGATCCATACAGCATGGTGGTGTGTGTCTTCATGCCAAGCTTATGCGCGGTACGGTGAACGTCGAGGTATTGATCCACGTTCGCTTTGTCCACTTTCATCTTCTGACGATATTGGTCAGACAGAATCTCGGCGCCGCCGCCTGTTAAGGATTGAAGACCTGCTTTCTGCAGTTCTTGGAGTACTTCCTTTGTGCTAAGTCCGCTAATGCGAGTGAAGAATTCAATCTCCGCCGCCGTATAGGCTTTTAGCGTTACTTCCGGGAAACGCTCGTTCAATGCCTTCAGGGAATCTACATAGTACTGGAACGGCACATGGTTATTATGTCCGCCAACGATGTGAAATTCACGAATGCCGGGATGAATATGCTGCTCGACATATTCAATCATCTCAGCGCCGGAGAGGGTATAGGAGCCTTCCTCGCCTTGATCTTTCCGGAAATTACAAAAAGCGCAGTAGGATTCGCATACATTCGTGAAATAGAGACTCATGTTCTCTATGAAGTAAACTTTCTTCCCGTTCTTGCGCAAATTTGCTTCATTAGCCAGCTGCCCGAGGGTCAGCAGGTCATCGGTTTGGTACAAATACACACCGTCTTCAAGATTCAGGCGTTCGCCGCTTTGGACTTTCGCAACGATCTCGGCCATTCTCTGATCGGTAAATGGTGTCACAATTGTGGACATGTTCAATCCTCCTGTTCACACTTGATCTGCTTAGAAGATTCTGCAGAAAAGCGATCATAAAGTGAATCACTCCCCTAAGGGAACGGTCCGTTTATAGTGGTATAACAACAACATCAATAATGGGCTGAATAAATAAATAAGTTTGTGAAAAAATATACAACTGTGGACCAGCCATAACCTTTGCCGCTTTTTAGCTGAGGGATGTGACAATTATCCAACAGTTGCCGCCCATGTTCCTTCCCTATTATAAACCTGACCCCGCGGGGTAGCAATACAAATAGAGGAATTGAAAATAGGTTATTCATTACATATCAAAAGCCATCATAACAACCTTGAGCGAATTCGCGAAGAGGAGTATACTTAAGGAGTGAACGAAAAGGAGGGTGACCTATGATTACAATCAGCGACTCAGCTGCAGAACGTTTGAAAGAAATACTTGCTGAACAGGAAACGCCCAATATGTTCCTTCGACTGGGTGTCACTGCCGGAGGTTGCAGTGGTTTTTCATATGCAATGGGCTTTGACGATAATGAAACGGAAGCTGACGTATATATGGATCTGCAGGATATGAAGGTCGTTGTTGAGAAGGACGATCTGAAGTACCTGAACGGTCTTGAGATTGATTTTGAGGAATCCGGCATGACTGGCGGCTTCACCATCCACAATCCGAACGCCACCGTAACGTGCGGCTGCGGTTCGTCATTCCGTACGGCAACGGATGCGGGCAAACCGAACGAAGAGCCTTGCTAAGCAGCGGGGTTACGCGGTTTTCACTCCGTTGATCTGAACGGAAGCCGAAGCGGAAGCCAGTGCGCGAATGGACGTTTGGAATTGCGGATAACGGGTCAAAATTGAACGTTATCAATCCCGAATCATGTACATTAACAATCCTAAAAACGGTGTTTATGGATTGTGGATCACGACCTCTATTGCGTAAATTTACGCTTTGGAGGTCTTTTTTATGTCATTAAAGAAACGCGAGAGACGTGTACCAAATGGAGCCCGGACGCTGCGAGAATTCCCGCGACTAACACTTGATCAGGCGCTAGACTTTGCTGTTAACGCTAAAAAGGCGGAGGGCCTACGTGAACGGACGCTGGCCGATTACGCTAAACACTACGGATACTTTGCCGCTTGGTTAAACGAGGCGCATCCAGACGTGAAGTACATAGACGAAATCAGTACGCAATTGATCCGCGACCACATTTCGTATATGAAATACGACCGGACGCGGTATGAGGGACACAAATATATAACGACTGAGGACGTAGGCCTATCGGATACGACGGTTAATATTCGGCTCCGTACGTTAAAAGCGATTTTTAACCAGTTGGAGCGCGACGAGTTGCTCGAGAACAATCCGTTCGCAAAGGTAAAACTACTACGCCAGGACGTCGATCTAACGAACTGCCTAACGGACGAGGAGGTAAAAGCGGTATTGGCGCAGCCGAATCGAAGGGATTTTGTAGGCTTTCGGGATTATGTTGCCATCGTAACTTTACTAGACAGCGGACTCAGAGTATCGGAGTTACTAAGTATTCGCGCCGGGGATATCGACTTTCAAACGCGATTTATCGTTTTGCCCGGAGAATTGAACAAAAACCGCAAGCCGCGGATGGTACCGATTTCCGGCCATACTGCAAAGTTGTTACTAGAACTTATCGAAGAAAATAAACAGTTTTTCAGCACGGATCGAATCTTTATGTCTTCTTTCGGAGATCCTGTATCGCCGAATCACTTTAATAAGAGGCTGAAAAATTATGGTCATAAGGCCGGCATAGAAGGTAAGAAAATGACCGCCCACGTGTACCGCCATACATGGGCGCGAGCAATGGTCCTAAACGGAGCAGATCCGTTCACAATTCAGAAAATGGGCGGCTGGGCCGATATGCGGACGATGCGTCGATATGTGCAGTTAGATACGGACGACTTGCGGAAGAGTCATGATGAATATTCGCCGACAAACCGGTTCATAAAGAAGCGGAAATAGGAGGGCGCGACTATGACGAAACCATCAGGCGGCATTGTCCGCGTCTCCAAACGTGATAGCGGCTATACGATACTGGACCCGTTCTTCTTATCGGACGAGCGTCTAACGTGGAAGGCGAAGGGATTGCTCGCGTATCTCCTGTCTAAACCGTCAAACTGGCGAGTTTACATCGGCGACCTAGTGAAGCGGTCAAAGGACGGACGTGACGCTGTATACTCCGCGATAAAGGAACTAGAGACCTGTGGCTATGTGGAGCGCCGGCAAACGCGCGATGAAGCGAACCGTATAACCGGAATGGAAACGGTAATCTATGAGCGCCCGATTATCGACGATCCAGATCCGGACTTACCACATACGGATATTCCGGACGTGGATAAACCGAAGACGGAGAATCCGAGACAAGTTATTAATGAATTTAGTAATAATGACTTTAAAAGAGAAATAGATAAGAGCGACAACGACGCCGTATTACAAGCGCTGGCTAAAGCATTACGCAAGCTGCCGCTAAACGATACCGCAAGCCTATACGACCACTATTTCGAGGATGCATACGCGATGCTGACGCGTAGATTTAGCGGTCAACTTGAGGCGGAGGTTATTGCGCTTGCCGCCGATCGGTATTTCACGAAGGCCGTTGATCTACGGACGGGATTGCCGAAGCCTAGCGTTTATTCTCCGGTGGGAGTATTTCACGATTGCTATACGGAGGCACTGGCGGAGTGGAGAGCGAGGGATTTTAAAAGGAAATTTGTTTGATCGAGATTTCTCATGTCCAGTTCATCACAATGCATGGTATAATTTGGATAAAAAGGTGAGGTTGCCTAGTGAAAAGAGTCGTCTCTATTTTTATTTGTGTAATTATAATATTAACGGGTTGTGCTTCTCCTTCTGGCCAAACGGACGAACCAGTAGAGAATGCAATTAAAACAGAACCAGTAGTGAAAGAACCTGAATCAAACCCGCTAGCTCCGCCCGACCCTAAACCTAAGGAAAGTGTATTTGAATGGCATAGCGCGGATGTATCCGAGGATAATGTCAGGTTAGCTCTTGAGAACAACGTAGGGGCAGCGATGGCAATACCGATCAAAGATGAAACATTTAGAAAATTTACTTCTAGTGAAGATTTAGAGGGGCAGTACATTGAATTAACAATCAATCCAGGTACATATTGGGATGAAAAAGATTTCGTCAAAAAAGCCGGCGGGTCGCTAATTGCCTACTCCAAGATTTTATTTGAAAATCCGGAAGTATATGAAGTTTCGCTCGACGTGAAAATCGATAATGGTGGTGGCGGTGAAAATGACGGGGTGTACATTTCTTGGCGTCGCGATCAAGCTGAGAATGTCGACTACGATTCAGTCTTAGATAATATGTTCGGCGATTTCACTATCCCGTACACTCTAGCGCGGAAGTATCGGATAGACTCGAGATTGTACGATAAACTCGGAGATATCCCCATTCCGCGAGATCATAATCTGTAACCATCGCTCGATCAACGAATCTTAATTTCGCTGGTCGGGCGTCTTTCATTTACGGTACATATTTCGCACGGTATTGACGATTCTAACCGCACGGGAGCCGTTCTAATTAGATCGGAGGGTAAACGTAACTTCGCGGCATAAAGCGGCTGATATCGTGTTGATTTCGGTTAAAACGGACATGTGAGCGCTACTACTCCATAGCGGGATATTCGGTTTGTCTCCGTTTAAGAGCTAGCGCGCATTCTACATGGGATACGTCTCGTTCGCTTCATGACTTATCCGCAATGGTTTACCTCTAACAACTTCTATCGCGGTAGATTTGATATGGCCCGTGGACGCTTTAGCGGACTCGGAACTACGGACGCTCTTCCCGGAGTTTAATGCTTTCGTCACTTCGTTCCTCACCTCCGCTATCGCGTCGGAAACGGTTATCACAAAAAAGTGCTAAACGTGTCTGAAAAGCCGCGTCGTTACTGGGTTTTCTTGCGTTTTCCTTAAAGGAACGTAGTAAAAAGTGATAACGGAGTGGAGTAGCCGGTGTGAAAAAACCGGACATAACTCTATAAGATACTCTTATAGGAATGTGTCTACTTTTTCCGCGCTGTAATTCCGAATCAACCGCATGTATAACGCTCTTTTAGCTTGCGACAATACGCTGGAATGGGACAATACTCTCGTCAAGTAATCTGCGTAAACTCGGTAAACCGTTGATGTGATGCGGCCGACCGCCTGTTCCGCCAAACTGCGCCAGGAATCCGTATTTCTTCATAAGTGTTCGCGCCTCGTAACTGAACGTCTGCAATGATGCAGATATATCGGACACTCCATCGATCCTAGCTGCGCCGGCTTCGTAAATCTCGATGTCTCCGAATTTCTCCTCGTATCTACGAAGTCTTTTTTCCGCGGATTCGTCCGGTACCGTGACGTACTCAGTCCGGATCTCAACCCGCGGCTGCTTGTCTCTCATCGATTCCAGCGTATCTCGCACCGTCTCATAATCGGCCTCCGCCTTCTCACGCGCCTCCCTTTCCGCTTTTAACGCCGCCTTAACCTCGCACAGCTCCCGAACGGTCATCTCATCAACGGCCTTTTCAGCGCCAGTTGACGGGATTGTGTGCGGCTGAGAAACGAAGTCACTGCGATCGATGTCAGAAGGGAGCGAGAGCATTTCGAATATTTTTCCGACTTGCAAACCGCTCGACGTCGCGCGATTTCCGAATTGCTCATAGGCCTGGACAAACTTTCGAGCAGTCTGCGGCGCAATGTCCACCGACTCGAGCCATCGCTCCCATTGACCGTGTGCCAGATCGTTCTCCTTAACGTGTTTCAGCCGCCGACCAATTTCGAATATCGCTTCGCCGGCCACACGTTTATACGCGTTGATCTCTGCCGTTATCGTTGGGAGATTCGCTGATAAATTAGAGCGCTAACTTGGCGGTCTTTTTTCATGCGGACAACCATGTCGTAATATGGTAAAATTTCGGTTATGGGACGATTTATGAAACCGCTGACCGCCGATATTCATTTTTATACCGCGATGCTCGATCGGACACCTATCGTCGTGTTTATCGCGGACGAGCTTATTGGCAGCGGTAAGATAGAGGAAATAACGGAGAATAGCGTTAAGGTCGGGAAAAGGCGTTATCTTCGCGAAACGTGTACGTTTAAATTCGCAATTTGATATAGAAAAGAGGCATTACCACGATGAGCATGATTCACATAAGCAGTATTCCAATAGTACAAGGTTTAACAAATAAAGGAATAAAATTCAGCTCAACTTCAACTTTGTTAGATTCTGACGTTTTACTAATCGATCCATTAACTGCATTAAAAGAATATGGTCTGAAGGATTACCCCCAGACTCAGCTGCGTCTAACAGACTTAGAATATAGTGAAAGTCTTAGCCGAGATATTAATAGAAGACGTAATGAAGTTGTCGAATTTTTAAATTTGGGAAGAACAATATTTGTGTTCACCCCACCCCCTATAGAATTATCATTAAGATATTCAACTAGTGGTTATTTTTCGGAGGTCGATTTTAGGAATTTCATGCTCTCTTATCCCGATACTATTTTATCTTCAGGTACACAAATAGAATTTATTGACAACGCATTTTTCACTGAGTTATGGACCGATTTCAGTGATTGCTTTTATTATGATTCAATGTATAGCAATTCGTTCGGGACTCCGCTGTTCAAGGTGAAGGGTACAAATTATTTTGTAGGTGCGTATATTAAATACGGTAACGGACACATTGTATATTTACCAAGAATTAACTGCCCAAAAACAGAAAGAGCAAACCACCTTGCTAAAGTTTTGAAACGTATTGCATTTCAACTTAATGAGAACGAAAAGAAATTAAAGTTTGCTTTACCTGAGTGGAGTAATAATTACTTCTTACCTAGCGAGAACAAAATTAAACAGGATATTAAGCTTTATGAGCAAAAGCTATATGAGATCCAAAATGAAATAGAGAAAAATAAAGAGGACTTGAACTCTTTAGAGGAATTCAAACTTTTATTTACGAGTTCCGGAAAGGCTTTAGAGAAGACAGTGGGAACTATCTTTAAAACTCTTGGCTTCGAGGTTGCTGAAGGGCTTCCTGGCCGTGATGACTTAATTATTAAATATGAAGAAAAGGTTGCGGTTGTGGAAGTTAAAGGTGTGGCGAAGAGCGCTGCCGAAAAACATGCGGCTCAGCTGGAAAAATGGGTGAGCGAATACTTTACTACAAAAGATGTAATGCCGAAAGGCATTTTAGTAGTAAATGCATTTAAAGATGTTCCTCTAAAAGAAAGAATGGAAGATCCGTTCCCTGATCAAATGTTGAAATACAGTAAGAATCGAAATCATTGTCTTTTAACAGGTCTAGACCTGCTAGCAATTTATTTTTTCGTAATGGAAAATCCCGAGAAAAAAGTACAGATAGTAGAAAACCTTTTTAGTACTTGCGGAATATTTGAAAGCCTAAATTGGAGAGATTTTATCCTTTCAGAGGAATTTGAAAACTCGAACTAAAATTCCCTAAATACCGGACTCCGTAGCATTCCTGATCGCGTCCAGTTCCGCATCTTCACACGCGCCCTAATCCGCGGCTCAACATAGACGAAATTGCGGTCTTCACCGGTAATCAACGGCTTCACAACGTTATAAAACGCCTTCTTATGCGTAGGATTTGCGCCTAGCTCGATAATACCTGCTGGGCGCATTTTTGCGTTGTCTAGAGCAGGCACGCCCTCCATAGCGCGCGCTTCAATCTGCTCAAATAACGCTTCGCCGGAGCCTTCAATATGCGGAACAATCCCGAAGCTCGCAGACGGCAGCGGAATTGATGCGAGTATTTCCTTGCGTTGCATTAGTGGCAGCCGACGTAGATCCTTACCGTTAATCTGCAGCACGTCGAATATAACGAAAGTGGACGGGAGAGTGCCGGTTAATGATGCAATTTTATCCGCCTTCTTCGCCTGGAACCGCGTCATAACGGATTCTAAGTCGGAAATGCCCGTCGCCGGATCAACGCATGCGATTTCGCCGTCCAATACGATGTCATGCGGGAATAAAGCGTTGGCTATCTCAGGATATTGGCGAGTGCAGTCGTTGTTATGGCGAGTGTATAAACGGACTACGTCATTCTGTTGCGAGAAGATCAAGCGGTGGCCGTCGATTTTAGGTTCGAATATATAGCACGAATCCGAGAAAGGAGTCGGCGCAGTTGCGAGTAACATCGGTTCAATAAACATAAAAACACCTCAATTCAATTATAACGTTCAAGGATATGCTGATCAGGCGGTAAGTTATGTCATTACCTAAGGGTTAAATTTACATTGATAAAGGAACTAATGTTCGCATATAATACGAACAAACGTCCTTATTTGGAGGCGGATAATGATGAAGAAGTACATCGGGAATGTTATAGAACTCATTTACGTGGACCGCAAAGGCACAATCACTCACCGTAAAATTAGGCTGCAGGGGATCCGAAATAACTTGATTCGTGCGACATGTTTAAATACCAATCAGCCAAGAGTATTCCGAATGGATAACGTCTTATCCTGGAGGGCATCGAAGGGGGCAGGGATGAATGCTTCCTGACCTAGAACGTAAGATTCTTAGGATTCTGTACAATTATGCAAGTCAGCACAAAAGAATGCCCACAATGCACGGATTAGAGATCATGACTGGACGAGGGAAAAAGCAAATAAAGAACGCATTATTAATGTTGGAGAAAGAAAGGTACATATTATGGGAAGACAAATCCAGCCTGATAACAATTAAGATAATTGAAGGATGGGAACGAGAACCTGAAGCAAATAAACGGCCTGCACCTAAGATGAGTGCACGGTATTGGACGGATTACTAGTGGTGCGTTTGAGATCCTGAGTCCACGAAATTGGACTGAAATCCAACTTGGGCTTAGATTCCTAGAAGACCATAGATACATTGTCATACCTATATATAATATATACACGACCACTAGAAAGATAAATCGTTCCAAATACGTTCACGAACCGGCAACGATTCTAACGAAACGAACACAAAGGAACCTTGATTATAGGAACCAATAGCAATAAGTAAGATGGATGATGTTAAATAATTGACTTAATCATTAATTGGAAACATGTCATAAAAATTAAACATTCAGATATAAATAAAATAGAAGCCTTTATCCCATTGGGCTAAAGGCTTCTATTTTGAAGTAAGGTATTTAAATAAAATTAATTAATAATTCCGAAGATTAATCCATCTAATTGACCGCTAGACAGTTTTTTTGGAGACATTCCGTATACACTATATGGTGAACCAAACGATGGGTGATAGGTTCCTCCGGTATATCTGTAATAAGGTCTAAACCAAACGCTTCCTTTCGCACCTTTAGGAATATTGATTATGTAGGTTGTGGAGGTAGTAGCACTAGTTTGCCAGTTGAAAGAAGCTCCAACTGTTATAAGTTGCTTTATGCTAAAGTCTAAACCTGCTTGAAAAGATTCCGTTTTAGTAAGGGAAAAAGCGTGTTCAATAGCGCATCCTGAAGAAGCACTTGGACAGTTCATATCGCTAGAAACTTTTTCATTTGTTCCATGGAAGGTTTCAATATAAGTGTTCTCAACATAGATCGGATTAGCAAGTGGAGAAATATTTGATAAACTTTGTTGGTCTTGTGATCTTTGAATTGCAGCTATTTCCGCTCTTGCTTCCTCGGACTTCTTTTCACTTGCCTTAAATTCTTCAAAGCTAATTTCTTCGAAACCGTTTTCAGTGTTTTGGTAAATACGAGAATACGTTACCCCTGTTTCACTGTCATAGTACTGAGGAGTGCCTAAATCGACAACAACCTCTGGTTTCGGTGCTTCTTCTGCTTTTACTAGTCCCGGGCTTAGCAGAGCAGACACTGCGAACGAAATTGCTAATATCGCAGATAATCCGAATTTTTTCTTCATAATACAAAAACCTCCTAAGTGTGTTTTATTTTCAACTGCAAGAAAATAATACCATAAAAATCATTTTATTGGTAGAGTTTTTAGAAAAATGATATAATAATTCTATATTCTTCCTAGGAGGGAATTCACAATGTCGAAACGTGCAGCAGGTGTCGGAATGTTATTAATAGCAGCTTTGTTGTATAGCGCAAGGTATCTAACTGCTGGTTTTTTTGGATCTGGAGTAAAGTCATGGGACAGCAATTTGTTTAATGCTATATTACAAAGCGTCGGTGATGAACCACTTTTGATAAGCAGAATCGCTCTAGTTGTTGGTATAATATATATAGTCTGGTCAGAAATTGAGAGTATTTTAGGCAAAGATAAAAAACAAAAATGATAAGTTACTTTATTCAATAGCTTAGTGAAGTAGCTTACGTTAACATTCTAACTACGAATAATTAAAACTTCCGATTTTTTCTTCATAATAAATAAACCCGCGGTTTTTGCGCGGGTTTATTTATTATTCAATTATTTTTAGGAACGCATGTATTCTGGCAAAATATTTTGATGAGGGTATAATTCTGCTAGATTCCCAATGGCTAATAGATTTAACATCTACGCCTAATTGATCCGCTGCTTCAATTAGAGTATATCCATGGTATTTTCGAGCTTTGATTAAACGCTCACCTAAGGTGTTCTCTGGAAGAACCTCAAAACACCCAAATAGGCCGGCTAAGACAGGCCGATATCTTTCTGAGGCTTTTTAGTGAAGGAGGGTGTACGCCATTTTCCATCATTGAAATAGTCTCTGGTGTTAGTCCGGACAATGTTGCCAGTTCTCTGATTGTTAAATTGGCTTCATTTCGTGCTGTCCGGATTCCTAAACCAGGAGTATCAGGAGACAATGGCGTATTGTTAAGAGGCAGATTTTTTTCTTCATTATATAAATGCTAGAGGTGTTCTCTGCACGGACAGGGATTCATCGAACAAGCGAGTATGAAATGCGTAGAACAAGCGCTGGCCGAATCATTTCATCAGCACCGTGCTGTTAAAGTGAAACTATTCGATGAATACCAGGATACAGAATTGACAGGGATTGTCGTTCTTATCCACACGTTCAGACGTGAGATTAAATTGTCAATTGGTGAGGGAGAATGGGAGTGGATTAAGATTGATGGAGTTGTTTCAGTTAAATAAGGTGTTCATATAGCGGTTAGCGATTGATTGCGGATTACAACTCGCCTATTGTTAATGGCTCTGAAAACTAATGAGTAAAATATAAAATGCCTTACCTATAGGGCAGTAAAAAACTGTCTTAGGGGTAAGGCATTGTTATTTCAATATTTGAATAGGAATGAAGTTGATCGAGAACCGGTCTCCTCTTCTAACATGTCGTTCTTTAAATCGTGAATTTTTTCTAGCCATTCAGTGGGCTTGACGTTGTTTAGATGTGCGTTGTAGTAACGTTCAGCCTGTATTCGGGCACTATCGTGAGTATCATTTAATTCATGTATAACCGGTAGGTATTTAAGCACTATTTCGTCAGCCTCAAGTCTTGAAATGCCGAAGTCGATTAGTTTCTCAACTATTAGGTTCTCAAAGCTAATTCGTCTCATACTCATGCTCAACCCACCCTTTCTTATTAGTATCATATGTTGAGGAACTGTATAGTAACAATGCTTCATTTAAATTATCGTCACAGAAAACGATCTGATTACCTAATTCTAAAGCATCCAGTTTCCTTCTTCTATAGTTTCGTGTGATCTTTTCATAAAACCATTCGTATTTATCTTCACCAGTTAAGGAGTAATCCAAACGCTCAAAATCCTCTAAAACAATATCCATCTTGTTGTCAGCCATTTGCCCCACAACAATTTCAGGGTGCTGCCCTACACCACAAGGACAATACCCACTGAGGCATTCGAGTCGATGGTCTATTATAAACTTAGTCCATTCTGGAGAAGTATGTCCCAGAAAAATAAGACTTCTTATTTCTTTAGGTAAATTCATTGGAATTATTTGGATTTTTAAAACAGCAGGATTAGAGTAAATATCTGGATCTTTCATAGCCGCTTTAAATGCCCAATCTTTTGCTTGTTTTTCACTTATTGTGGTATAAAATCCTGCTCCGAAATCTCTGTCAGTTGGACGCCAAAACGACTTATCTAGAATTCGTCTCTCGAATCCTTTAATGCATTTAGAGACTGTCCCATGATATACGTATTGCGGTAAGAAGAACTGACCAGATAGCTCATTATTCATTTAGTCATCTCCATCTACTAAATTATTCCTTTTACTGAGTATAGCATATAGTCTATTTATGCGAGAATATTTCGAATATCTTTCCGACCGGTAGATGCGACGACGTCGTCGTTTTTCCGAATTGCTCATAGCCTAGCCAGCTACGCGCTTATACGCGTTTTTTTCCGCGGTAATTGTCGATAAGTCTGCAAAAGTTGCGATAATTCACTCGATGTTACCGCGTTAACGCAGAATAATTGCGCGATTACTGCGTTGATTGTGCGGTTTTTACACGTTATTACGCTGTTAAATGACTGTCTTATTTTGGACCGAGACATGCCGAATTTACCGATGTTATACTCGATTAGCGCTAACTTACCCGCGCTAGCTACATAAACTTACAACATCACGGAGGGTGACAGATGGCAGGACGAACAAGTCACGATAGGGAATTTAAGCAAGAAATGGCGAAACGATTAGCGGCTGGTGAGTCGGTTAGTGCATTATCTAAGGAGACCGGAGTATCCGAGTCTACGATTCGCGGTTGGAAGAACATCGAAATAGAACAAAACGCATTCTATGAGGACAAAGGTCTTAAACTTAAAGACGAAGAACTGAGATATAGGATTCTAAAAGAAGAAAACAATGCCCGTATATTGGCTATAGTTGAGCAGTTGTTGAAACAAGTTAGCAGGTGATTTGGGGAGATGTCTAAAACTTCTAAAAAGAAGAGCGGTTTAAAAATGGGGAAATTTGAATTGACAGAAGATGCTAAAGGATTTACAACCCGACTTTGCGTGTTCACTGAGTATAGCCCGACGAAAGTATCAAAGGCATTCAATATTCCCGAAGCTACGACGAGATACCGGGTTAATAAATATAAGAATGACTTGGACACAGGTCTTAAAGAATTGGCTGTGTATATTGAGATTTTTCCCATCGAAATCAGAGAAATATTACTAAGATGTATCGAAAATGACATCCGAGAAAGATTCAAAATTTAAGTCAAAAATTACATTCTAAAATTGACCGCTAACCTTCAACGGGCTGGCGGTCTTTTCTTCGTTTATATTCGCTTAAACATCGCAGTATCACGGCTATAGTGCGTTCTGCTGCCAGTCTTAACGTTCCGGACGCGCACGTAATCGGCCGTATACCGATCGATATATCCGCGTTCGACTTCGACGTAGACGCCTGCCGGATCCTCCTCCCAAACGGAAATGAGCGCTTCCGATAGGGCGACCGCGAAGAAATGGACGTCTTGATAAAGTTGGCGTAATTCGCGTCCTGTACTCATGGCGTTATATACTATTCCTCAGTCAAAAATACATAGTCAGAGGTGCTATAGGATTTATTATTGATTTCAATAAAATCTGAAAGTGGAGATCCACCAGTAATTAGTCCTGTAGCTATGTGATTTTGTAAGTCATCAACGGAAGCGACATAAATAGTTGTGTTAGTACTCCGACAAAGCTCCAAATCTTCATGTGTTTTAATTTGATCAGGTATTTTTCTCATTAATACTCCCCCTAGTTTTTATCCTCTATGTATTCAATAAGGTCGCCAGGTAGTACGTTAAGTCCGCGACAGAGACCTTCTAACGTATCGTAATCAATCCTCTTAGTAGCGTTGGCTGCTAATGAAGTGATTGTATTGCGGCTTACTCCGGTCAATTTGACAACGTCTTTATTACTAAGATTGCGTTCTTGCATTATATCCCCAAGCCTACAGCGAATAGACATAAAAATTCCTCCAAATATTTTAGCACAACATGTTGACATCCGAACAGAGGTAGTTTAAGATAGAACCATCAGCACAACATGTTGACATATTGAAATGTTGACTACTTATATTCTAATACGTTCATGTTATCAAATTGGTTCAGTTAATTCAATTAGGAGGAATATATTTTGCAAACTACAATCGAAATTTCCCACGAATCGAACGCACCATCCCTCGTTACCTGCTTGTATCCGGTAGGCTACCGCTATTCCCGCCGTATCGACCGTTTCATCCTCGTATGGAAGCCGGAGAGCAAGCGCAAGCAAGAAATCGACGTTCCTATCCGTGTTCTCGCGCTCACATTGCCGGAAACATTCGCGAGTATTTGCGCAGGTTACACGGCCGGCTGCGTTGAGGTGACGGAATCGGAATTACGCGATTTAGGCTTTTACGTGGAGGTGACGCATAATGCAGGCAACGTTTAACAACGAGCTTTCACGTTCTCACCGCACATCATCCCGCCGGACAAGCCGGAAGACTCAGCGTTATCTAATCCGCGGCCTAGCGTGGTTTATCGCAATGATAATTAAGGAGGTGCTGGCATGAGGGAGACAACCGAGGTCGTTTCGCTTTGGGACGGTGGAACAATTATCGTGCGCCATATCCCAATAATGCCGGGTGTTGAACTTCAAGTTTACGATGAGGTGGAGAGCGTGCTTGTTATCGGCAAACACGCTGAGGTACAGCTTGATTGGAGCGAGGAAACGCGGCAGCTCTTTAAACGTCGATTAGAGGGAGTTAGTGCGGGGGATTTACTTGCATTTTTAGTCGCGCGCTCAAACCCTGGGTTTAAAGTAAAGGAGGCGCTGGCATAGTGCTCTGTCCGATGATGGCGGCCGCGCGAACGGCTGATGACCGGAGGACAAGAATCGGTAATTGACCCGCATAGGTCGTAGGTAAAACGCTTGACCACGTACCTTATCGGCGGCAACCGGTTAGGATCGCCATGCGTGGAATCGGTCGCGGCTGCTAACGTGACCACCGTCCGTATCTCTTCCGCTCCAACGGTAGAGAATCGCTATGCGGACGCTGTACTAATCGTCTGGACGGCGCCAAACGTTCAGGCGATCGATTTACAACGCGGTATGAGAGGCGCCAAACTCTCCCGGAATGTATCGCGTAATTTTCGCTAACAGGCTGAGCGGAAAGGCAATTGCGTGGATGGAGGCGGCAACCTTCGTCCGCTTTTGTTTACCTATGATACGAACTGACGTTCCGATTGGTTTCGGATTTTTTTAAAAAAAAGAGTCAATTTTGTGCGGATGGCACTTGAGTGTAGTTAAAAAATAGTAGGAGGATAAATTTACTCTCAGGTAAGGTGTGTTGAAGTGGGGGGGCGAAGGGAACATTTTTATAAGGGAGGAGTGTGGAAAACATAAACTTCGTACGTCGAGGTTAGTGTGCGTGGAAAAATTTCGCCGTCACGATGTACGGAATGGACTTCAAGACGGTCTGAGTATGTGAGGGGGAATTTCGAATTTGATTGTACGGTTCAATGGTTTTTCGTAACAATACTTGGAGACAAGAGTGTACAGTATACCCAATTGCGGTGTCCTAATGTACGAGGGTGAAAATAAATTTGCGGAAAATCGGCGAAAGGGGGGTTCTAAGAGAACATATGTAGTAGATGGGTGTGCAAGCGTTGTGGTCAGTGTAGACAATATGATATCAGCAAATAGGAAGAGAGAAAGGAATTTTAAGATTTGATGTACGGTATTGAATCGGCATACGTCCTAATTAATGAGGGGGAATATCGGTGACAGTGGGTAGGGTTTGCGAAGTGACCGTAGATAATACATTGGGAACAACAATATCTGATAGGGAGATGATGGACAATGTCAGTAGCAGCAACTAAACGGGTATTCCTTGCGGACTTGGAGTCAATTGAAAGAAGGTTGGGAGAGATCGAACTAAGTGAGAAGCAGAACGCACTCGAACGGGGGATGATGCTCAAACACGTACGCGATAACGATCTTACTCACGGCCAGTGGCTCCGGTGGCTTGAATCGGTTAGGGGAACGGACGGCCCAACGTTGTATCCAAGCGTATGAGCAATTCGGAAATACGACGCAGGCGTCGGGTTTATCGATATCTACGCTGTTCGAACTCATCCAGTTACCTGACGAGATTGACCGGTCGACATTCCTCGGAAGAACGCAACCAATTCCGTCAATCGGGGCAAGGAAGTTCGTCTCCGAGATGTCGCGAACGGAGGTCAGGGAGGTAGTGCGTGCGGTTAGGGAGGGTCCGCACTACTATTCAAGCTTGTAAACAAGGCTTATGAAGCGTACTCATCGGGAAGATTCTTCGCAAGCTAAAAGAGCGGTATACAGGCGGCTGATTCGGAATTACAGCGCGGAAAAAGTGGACACATTCCTATAAGAGTATCTTATAGAGTTATGTCCGGTTTTTCACGGGAGAGCTGCCTGCGGGGAAGAGCGCCCCTTGTCACGAATCCGAGGAAAACGGCCTCGTATCCGAATCAACGATAACCTATCATCGCGTCTTCACTTATAGAGATATCGCGGACTAATCTGTATCGATATTCTAGACGCGAATGGGTTCCTCGCGGATAGGGCAACGACCGAAGGGAGGCGGCAGCATATCTTAAGTTCACGCTGATTCATTGTGAATCTACGAGTACAGACGTTATCAACGAAACGAAACGGAGGAGATCGGATGGAAACACGGATTGACATTGCGATGAACAACGAAGTTATGGACGGATTTAAATCGCTGCTCTTAGCTCGCGACCACTCAGTTAGTGACGGAGACATCGCATTCGCAGGCGGAATGGTTGCGGCATGGAACGCGACCGAAAATATGGACGGACCTATCGTCTTCGCGGCGGAGTGTGGGTTCGGAAAGTCGACGCTACTAGAAATCTACCTGCGCCACATGACCTTTAATGACCCGCATTTCGGGGCGATCGTAGTCAAGCAGAAGAAAGACGAAGTCGAGGCGCTGACAAACGCCATAAATCGGAACCCGGACGCTGACGGACGCGAAGGTATACGGTATCGGCGAGCGTTTGCGATCCGCGGCTACGATCCGCTAGCTATGACTTACAAATCCTACAGCCGCCAGTTTAGCCGGCAAGCGTACTATCCTGTTATTGTCATGACTGCGGAGATGTTTGCGCGCCAGTCTACAATGCGACTGCTCGACCGGTTCTCATCTTTTTATGACCGTGATGAGCAGCGACGGCCGCGCAGATTACTAGTTATTGATGAGCGTCCCGTTCTGACGCGAACTCACTCCATGTCCGTGGATGACGTGAACCAGTTGATCGAGGATGTTCGGGAAATCACGCATGTATCGAAGCACAGGGATGCGGCCGCTAACTATCGGGAGTTTCTCGGCTGTGCACAGCGGCTCCGTGCGGAATTAGAAGCGTGTGACGGACGGGGGCGAATTGAGCCGATCGATTTCGAATACTTCCTGCCGGACGACCTGCGCCGGCTATGGTCGGATAGTTATGACGGGGACCGATACGACGCACTAGCAACGTTTGAGAGTACCGTTCGATTCGGAGGGGCCGTCCACTTGCGGCGCGGTGTTGATCCGGTAATAACGGTATCACATCGGATTTATTACGAGTGGACCGCCTATCGGCCATTTATCTTGGATGCTACCGCCGCGACTGATCCGTATTACGCTGCCGGCAACTTTACCGTAATTGAGTCGCCAACTCCGCACTCTTACGGGAATGTACAGTTCTACGTCTGCAATGGTGAGAATCTATCGAAATCATTCTTCGAGTCACATCCGCAATCATTTGAAGAAGCTGCCGCGATGGTAAAGGAAATATCGGCCAAACACAGTAAGACGATGGTTGTCTTCTATAAGGAGCATTTGCCGCAGCTCGAAAGTTACCTTTCGGATGAGATCGAGACAGGAACAGTCTTAACGAAGCACTTCGATAGTGGGCGCGCGACTAATGATTTCAAAGACTGTGACGCTGCGGTGTTCCTTGGGTGGCTTCTAAAGGGAGAAACTTATTACCCACAGGTCGCCAGTGCTATCTATGACGAGCTTCTGTCTTACGACTCTTATACCGATGTTTCTGGTGTTCATTACAGAGATGAACGGGTCGAGTCATTTAAGCTAGGGGAAATCGTCACTGAGCGCATTCAGGACGTACACCGGATTAGACCGCGAGCAAGTACATATCCGGTTAGTGTGTACTTATTCCATCGTGACGAAGAAATTATCCGGAAGATAATCGGCAGTTTTCCCGGATCAAGTCAACGAGAGTTCATTCCACAACGCAGGCTTTCCGGACGCTTGACGCACGCTGATAATCTTATCGATTTCCTTAAGGTGATGGAGAGAGGTAGCAGGGTCAAGTCGAAAGAGATATACGAAACAATCGGCATGTCGCAACGGCAGTTTTCAAGGATACAGGAGGACCCGCGCGTGATTGCTGCGATGAGGGAAAGTGGGGTAGAGAAGGAAAGGACGTTTTATATCAAACGAGCTCAATAAAATACTAAGGAGGAAATTAAATGGAAGCAGCTAAACAATTAACTCAACGAGATACAACGGTTTCGGAAATTAAGGTGATTACAACTCCGATCGATCAGTATGTTTATAATCGGTTCGATGAGCATTTTCGGTCCTTCCATAGTATCGAGTTGCTCGCCGCAGTCCGCTCAGCTCTACCTAACACACGTAAGCGGTATTACGGGGAATACGCTAAAACTCCATTACCTCACCGAATGCGGGCTGTTATTGACGTCCTGCCTCTTGCGTACGGGCACACCACCGACGGGAAACCGTCTCAAAACGAGATCCATGTGGTTGAGTTGCTGACCGACTTTCTACTTGCGGATGATCTAGCTGACGGCTATTTGCTGCGTGACCGATTTCGCGAGGAAACGGATGAGAATAGCCTTGAACATCCTCCGTTGGGTGGGGCAGCACGTGCATATCAAGAAATGGAGATGAATCTACTCACTCCAGCGTTATTAGAAAGACGGAAAGTATGCGAATGCTGCTTGAGTTATTTCATTGACACTAGCCCAGCCAGAAACGCCAAGCGCTGCGGCCCTCGTTGTACACGATGGTCCGAGATGCTTCGAATACGTCGTCATAGAAATGATGGTGATGATCGAAAAAAGCGTGACCGCAAGCGACAGCAATTCGAGTACCCATTCTATAGCCCGTATGAACTGGAACACGTCAATCAGTTTCCAGAGCGTTGTTATACCGATGATAGTATTGATCGGAAGATTCGAGCTAAGAGCAACGGAGGACGGAAGAAGCCGCAAGGGGTAACGATGGACAGTAAACAAGTATCAACGCATTTTAAACCTTATCGTCCATCAGAAATAGGTGAGAGCGGTGCTGTAACCACTAAAAAGAGAAGTCCAGAAGTAGTGGAGAGGTACCTGCGGATGAAGTATGGGGATAGCTTAAATACCCCGTACATAAGCACATAGTAATGAGAAAGGGAACAAACGTTCCCGAATGTTTATTTTGGCCTTATTGCGTTAAATCAAATTTATTAGGAGGTTTGCAATTATGAACGGAATAGCGGTAAGAGGAATCCGGATTATGCTCGGGATGACACAAGCGGAATTTGCCGATAAGTTGCGCATCAGTCAGTCGCATATATCCGATGTAGAGAACGGGCGACGGGGTGTAACGAGTAATCTACGTGTTAAGATTGCGCAGACATTCGGTACCGGTGAGGATATTATACAGGCGATCGAGCGAGCGAAAGAATCCGAAAGACTGGCGCTGTAATTAGCGTCTTTATTTTTTGTTCCAAAACTTTAACGATTCACCGCATTAATCCAATGTCGTACAGGCGGACATTAAACGCTAGGGCAACACGCAGGAAAATTCTCGGCAAACTGCTAAAGCCACCGATAGGATGACGAACGATGAGTAACAACGCATTATGGCGCATGGATGGCGATAACCTGGCAGCCTACACGGAAGACCTCGAAGTCATGCGCAAGATCCACCGAAGCTATCCCGACTTTTCGTTAATGGCAACATACGAGAAGGACGGAGTAATCTACGCTAGACAATACCGTATTCCATCGAAACGAAAGCGATCGGCGCGCCATTTGCTCGGCGTCAATGTTCAGCAAACGTAAAATCACGGCGAAATGGACGCGTAGAAGTCCGGAGGTATAAACACCTTGCCGGGCTATTTGTCGTCCGGAAATCAAGCGAAGTCAGCGTAAAGCGTACCGAATATGCTCGATTTTAGCGGAAGGTGAGGTGGAACATGAATGACAAACAAGTCGATGCAAAACATTACTGCCCTTATTTTCGAAGCGATTGCGGCTGCGTTTTGCTTCAAGCGATGAATAAGGCGGATATTCGTTGCAAGGTTTGGCGCGGCGAGGAAAGTATCCGCTGCAGGTTCTTAGACACTCAAGTTGCAAAAAGGGGATGAAGGAAGGTGAAAACGATGCACGTCGACCACAAAACGTGGGAGGAAGGCGGAATCCGATACGAAATCACGAAAATCTACGCTCCTAACGACCTGTTAAAACCGGTCCACGAACTCGAACGCAACTATCCTGTGCGGTTCATGACCGTCGTGGAGGGCGCAATCCAATCGGTAATGTTCGGTTACACGATCGCGGAAAAGCTGGCGAAGAAGTACCGCGCTAAAGTTATAACGATGAGCTCGAATGTGCCGAACGTGGCCGAGCAGGTTATGGGGGTGATGGCTGCGCATGAATGACGTTAAGGTGATTGAGATTGAGCCGTGCGAGTACGGTCATAAGCTGCGTATTACCTTGCGAAATGAGAAGACCAACCAAGAATACGAGATGGTTTTCGGAGACTCGATAAGTGAACAGATTATCCGGAGAAATGCGCCGATGCTCGTGAATAAACAACACCTAAAACGGACCATTCAACATTAGTTTTGTGTAAATCAATAAAAATAATAGTTATAAAAAGGGGACATGAAGAATGAGACACGCAAGCGAGCTTAAACAAAAAGATTTAGTGGGCAAGTCTATACTACAGAGTTCATTTCAGGCATCTGGACAAGAAGAAGTGAATGAGTTTTTCGACAGTAATCCCGACTGTTACCACTATGCGCAGTCTTTTGTTACAAAAAGAGATTCTCTAACAGGTGAAATTACCATTACAGGTATAACCGTTCAATACTGGAAGGTCAGTTAATCTACAAAAACTCGAGAGCTGTCTTCGGACGGCTCTTTTTATTTTATTTTATTTTATTCGGAGGTGCTACGGTTGATAGATTTACAAAAGGCTTGCCAACTAACGATCCAAGCCGCGGAGCTGTACGAGTTGTTAATAAAACGAAAGCCTGCGGCAGAAGAATACGCAAGGTTACGCAAAGAGTACGACGACGTGGATATATGCGGATTATTGCCAGCAGTTTATGCACTGCGCAGTTACAAGTACGAGAGTCGCGGATGGCGGCGACAAAGAGAGCGCATCTTCAAGAAATCTGAGCGGTATAAAGCCTATTGCGCGGAGGTCGGTAAACGATGATTGAATTACTTGCGAAGTTGCGCCTAGTAGACGATATGTCGTCGAAATTAAAACGCATAACCGGCGGACTCGGCTCGTTTAGCGGAAAGGTTATCGGCGCATCCGCTGCGATTGCTGGGTTGGGCGCCGGCTTAACAGCCGCAGCAGTAGCGGCCAACTCGCTTGGCAAAGCGATGGATTTCGAGGCGCAAATGTCATCGATTGCGGCGTTAACAGGCGCGACCAATAAAGAGATGGCGCAGATGCAGGCGCTCGCTCTCAAAATGGGCGCGAATACGAAGTACAATGCGCTGGAAGCTGCGCAAGGTATCGAAGAATTGCTCAAGGCGGGATTATCGCCAGCAACCGTTCAGGCGGGCGGACTAGAGGCGGCGCTTAACCTTGCGACTGCTGGCGGATTGGATCTCGCTTCGGCCGCGGAAATTATGTCGACCGCGCTTAACGCATTCCAGGAAGACGGGATGACGGCGGCACAGGCGGCGGACATACTCGCGGGAACGGCGAACGCATCGGCCACATCCGTTGAGGAATTGCGCTATTCCCTTTCGATGACGTCGGCAGTAGCGGCTGGTCTTGGCATGAACTTCGAAGATACGAACGTTGCGCTGGGCTTATTCGCAAACCGCGGTCTTAAGGGATCGGATGCCGGTACGTCTTTGAAAACGATGCTTCAAACGCTGCAGCCGGTGACGGACGAGCAAATCGAATTATTCCGCGCACTTGGACTCGTGACGGAGGACGGATCTAACCAATTCTTCGACGCGGCCGGCAACATCAAATCGTTGAACGAAATCGCAGGAACCTTGCGTAAATCTATGGCGAAGCTGACGAATCAAGAGCGACAGCATGCGCTTAAACTCATGTTCGGTACGGATGCGGTACGTGCAGCTACGATTCTCTTTAAGGAAGGCGCAGAGGGTGTAGATAAGTTCCGCGATGAAATGTCGAAGGTTACGGCGCTTGATGTTGCGCGTAAGAAGATGGACAACGCGTCCGGTGCGGTCGAGCAGTTTAGAGGCGCGCTCGAGACGTTGCAAATATCGGGAATGACTCCGCTATTGCCGATCATTAAAGACATGGCGAATGCGGCTGCGGATTTCATCGAGAAGTATAGTCCGCAAATCGTGGCGGGCATGCAGTCGATGGTTGATAAGGCGAAAGCTTACGTAAAGAAGAATTTTATCGATAATCCGGAGTGGCAGCGATTGACGACATTGGAACAGAAGATTGAATTTACGTTCGATAAGTTTGGCGAGTTGTTCAATAACTGGTGGAACGCTGGCGGAAAGACAAAAGTAACAGCAGCCGCCGAAAAGATTACGAGCGTCATCGCTAGTGTACTAGGAAATTCCCAACCACTCATTAACGCTGCAATTAAGTTAGGGGTAGGTATAGCGGATGGTGTACGTAAGGGAATTATGGACTCGCTGAAACTTCCGGAAGAGCTGCTCAATCTGGTACCAGGCGGAAATACTGCGCAGACTAAACGGTTGATTGAGTTTAACCAGAAAATGAGCGATACAGACAACAATACGCCTATGTTTGGCGGTGAGGCCGTCATGCAGGCGCCGCAACCTAAGTCGCTATGGGATTCGGTAACGGGCGTCTTCAAAGGACATAATGGCGGACTGGATCGCGTTCCATATTCGGGTTACAACGCCACTCTCCACGCCGGTGAGGCCGTCCTAACACGAGAAGAAGCTAAACGCTGGCGCGGAGATAGTGGCGCTAATGGTGGCGGAAAGACTGCGCCTAATATTATCATCCACAACGTTAATGTTAATAACGAGACAGATTACAAAAATTTTGTAGGCGCCCTTGTGCGTGATCTAGCTCTGTAAGGAGGCATGAGGACTTGACGCAAATAATCGAAGGCGGCGCAGTTAGTCAGCTTAAAGCACTGATAAAGGCGATCGGGTACAACAAAAATGTCGATATCGAGTTCGCGACGGTTCTTTCGCCTCTACCGGACATCCGAATAAAAATTGATAATATGCCAGTCGAGTTGGACGCGGATGACGTTGTAGTTTGCGAGCACCTACGCGATCATAAGCGCGAGGTAGCGATCAATGGCGGGGAAATCGTAGAGATGACGGTTATGTCTCCAATCAAGGCCGGCGACCGCGTTGCTATAGCTATGTATGCGGACAATCAGGGTTATCTCGTGTTAGACCGGATTTAATTACATGCGGAAACATGGCGTTTAACACTGCGCTGTGGTTCCGCTATTTTTTTTTGTGCGTGTAAACTTGTGGAAATACTTACGAAAAGTAAGCTATAAAGAGATAACGCAATGTCTGGCGAAGATTTAGCGAGTATATTCCCGAGATAAACGGTTACGCTGCTTTACATATAGTCGGATTTTCGCTAACATAACGAGACGACGGACAAAGACGGAATACGGCCGAAAATGAGCGTATTCACAGAACGGTGATACCGACTATGGGCGACTAATGACGCGGTATTTCAGCGATTAATAAGTTGTGGAAAACGGTGAATTTGCGTAGCTTTTTTCGATGTCCATTTGTGTCTAAATTAGCGCAATCCGAAATCGATAATAGATACAAATTATCCGCATAGTGACGCGCATAATAGACGGAGATTACGTTTCGGATTACTTCGGATTTGGTCCATTTTTCCCGCCGCGAGCTTTTGGCGGACGTCCCCTCCGAAATTTTTCGTAATTTTATGCGACGATTTAACGCGCTAAAGTTCATGCAAAATTGCGTAAATATGCACGTGAATACGCGTTGCATACTCGGTGAGAATCCGCCTATTTTACGCTGCATAAATTACCAGTTAAAATCGGACGAAAACGCCGGGAAGCCGCATGGTTGTGCGTTTTATACACCTTATGCAAATGGAAATGTATATTCATTGCATAACGATGTTTTATACTGCCCGATAAGAACCGCATAGTGGCGCGGTTTTCCGGCTGTGACATATGTTCAAAATCCGTGTTTTGTGTACATGTCTATGCATAAACGATGTATATTGTAATGATTACAAATAAGCAATCGAGATGCATAAAACTCAGTCCTTCACCGCAGTGAAGTGTAATATCGGATAGGGGCGGGGGTATCACCGGAGCCGCGCCGAAATCTGGTGCCCGAGAAATCCGCGTATCAAAAATAACGTTTGACTTTTCGGAGTCCAACGCAAACATAGGCGTAAACTTATATACATTGGCATTGCGCAAATAGCTTCCGTTAGGGTATAATCCGATCAACGAGATTATGCGCTATAGAGGCGCGTGATTAACATGTACATTCGGAGATTATCAATCCCGTTCATTCGTGATAAACGTTGATCTGACGCGGTTTTAGCTGAGCGCAAGCCATACGCCAGATTCACCATCCACAATCCGAACGCCACCGTAACGTGCGGCTGCGGTTCGTCATTCCGTACGGCAACGGATGCGGGCAAACCGAACGAAGAGCCTTGCTAATAAGGACTCTCAAGAGGGTTAAGCCTGAGTCCAACAGTGAAAGACCTCTCCAGACAATCTTGTCGGGGAGGTCTTTTTTGCGTTATCGGGAACACCCGCTATAGACATAAGAACCCGAAAAAGCAGCCAACTCCGCGATAAGAAGAGGCTGCTTTTTGGGGTTCTTCATAGTTCAGACCGGGAAGAAGAAGGTATCGTTCAGCATCAGCACGATCATGCCGGCGGCCACAAGCGAAAATATGATACAGCCCGCTCCGAGTCCTCTGCGCTTATCCTTGATGAACTTGAAGCCCATGGCAAAGATAAGAACGGTTACGGCTGCAAGTGCAATCGACATGCCGACAATGGCGATCCAGTATAAAACTTCAAACAATGCTGCCAAGGTGACAAAGCCTCCTTTATCGTTATCCAAGGTGATGGATTTATTACGGACAAAGCTCTGTTCTTACTATACGATAGATCACAGCATTTGCAAAGGGAGGCTCCCGTGAGGCAGCAAGAACCTCAATTATTAGGCATACCATCACGGACAATCATCCAAGACAAAGAGCGGATTGGGGAATAGGATAACGTATGTCATGAATAAAAGGAGGCGAAAGCAGCATGGCGGGAAGACAACTGGCCAGCAAGTGGTTGAAGACGGAAGCGCTGCTGACCGATCCGCAGGTTGCTCCCTACATTCCGGCTACCCAGTCGTATGGAGGGGATACCCTGGCCTCAATGCTGGCCGAACACGAAATGGTCGTGATCAAGCCGATTGTAGGAACCGGTGGTAACGGAGTCATCCGAATACAGAAAGACGGAACGGGATACTTGGTAACTCATAAGAGGCGTACTGTTCATGTAGATACATTGAATTCCCTGTTATACGTACTGGGCAGAATAAGACTGAGACGGAGCTACATGATACAGCAGGGGATTCATTTGGCTAAAATTCAGGGACGTCCGCTGGATTACCGTATAAAGGTAGTCAAGGATCGAGGAAGATGGAAATTCCGGGCCATGCTGGGGCGACTCGCGAACCCAGGGCTTTTTGTGACGAATATTTGTAAAGGGGGGACGCTGCTTCGTTGTGGTCATGCACTCCGGCTGTCACTGCCCCATATTAATGCGAGGGAAAAGCGCAATGAAATGCGTCAAGTAACCAGACAGTGCATAGGAATCCTGGAATCCCGTTTTCCAGGGATCGGCGAACTGGGATTTGATTACGGATTAGACAATGAGGGCAAGATTTGGATTTTGGAGGTTAATACAAGACCAAGCTGAATTTTTGTTTAATATTCCCAAATGTAGCCGTTTATATGATTTTTTAATAGGGTAATAAAAAAATAACGATAATCTACCGATATTATAATTGATCAATTTTTTTTATAGTAGATTTCCCCAATATCCTGTGTATAACATTTATCCCCATAATCCACTTTGATATGACCCTGTTTTTTACACTTACCAACAAATTATACACAGGATTTCCACAAGAGGTTGTGGATAAGCGAACAGTTGTTCCGTTTTGGTATGTCTGATATGATAGATTCAGGAAATTTGAGGAAGGGGTGTGAGAGGGATGGCTATGTTGACGGATGAGATGCTTCTCGATTCCTATCATATGGCTATTGAGTTGAAGTTGGAGCGAGAGTTCATCACTCTACTGCTAGCCGAGATTCATAAACGGAACTTGGACACCGATTCCGGCAGCATCCTGCATTAATCAGATTTTTCGTATATAGAATAGATAACTTACGACATGATACGTATATAATGTGGGAGCTTTCAACCAAGTTCTACATATGGTTTGAAGAATAGAAAAGGTATCTTCGATTCCGGGGTGGTGCATACCCCCTCGGAATGAAGATACCTTTTTTTCTATGAATATAGATGTATATGAAGTTAAAATCCGAGCTGTCCTTACAATTTCATGTTACTGCTGTGGCCCGGAGCCAATCTGGCCTCAGGATCGAAGTAAACCTTGGCATTGTTTACGGCGGTTGGTGCTTCGCCAAATCCAACAGCGATCAGTTTGACCTTGCCCGGATAGGTGGTGATGTCGCCGGCTGCAAAAATACCCGGGATACTTGTTTCCATACGGGAATCCACCACAATGGAGTTGCTTTCGATGGCGATGCCCCATTCGGAGATCGGACCGAGGGAGGACACAAACCCGAAATTGACAATGACATCGTCCACTTCAATCTCTTGCGTCTCTTTGGTCTTAATATGTGAAAGCGTAACCTTCGTAATGGTATCATCACCATGCAATTCGGTGATCTCTGTTGGCGTAATGATGTTCACCTTCGATGCCATCAGCTGTTCAACACTATGCTCATGGGCACGGAATTTGTCACGGCGATGAACCAGTGTAACCTGCTCGGCGATCGGCTCGATCATGAGCGCCCAGTCTACCGCAGAGTCGCCGCCGCCGCTGATGAGAACCTTCTTACCTTTAAAGCGGCTGAGGTCGTTGACGAAATAATGAAGGTTGGACTTTTCGTATGCTTCTGCTCCTTCAATCTCCAGTCGACGGGGTTGGAACGCTCCTACACCGGCTGTAATGATGACAGCTTTGGCGTGGTGTTCACCCAGATTCGTTTTTACGACAAAATGACGTTCTTCGAGTTTTTCCACAGCCTGTACTTTCTCTTCAAGACGAATGTCCGTTTTAAAGAGCTCCATTTGGGCAGACAGATTGTTCACAAGCTCTTGAGCGGTTACTTTCGGAAAGCCTGCTACGTCATAAATATATTTCTCAGGATACAGCGCAGCCAATTGGCCTCCAAGCTGAGGCATGCTCTCGATAAGTTTTACCGAAGCTTGGCGCATTCCGCCGTAAAAAGCAGCAAACATACCTGCAGGTCCGCCACCGATAATCAAAAGATCCGTCATATTGCTGTCTTGTGGCATCGTTGTCATGCGGTAAGCACCTCCATAAAATGAGTTTATATTCGAATCAGACAGACGTTCTTGTCCGGATAAAGCTGATTCATGAATTCCTTACCTATTATAATCGTCCCGAACCGGCATGAAAAGACGAGAATTGAGTTAAAATACCTAACATTGGAATGGATGCGCTTACTTAGTAAGCAAGGGGATAAATGGCGGAATTATTTGCACATTATATGGCAAAAAAATTCTTGATATTTGCATGGTTTATGCATATGATTAACGTGATAACTTGTGTTCATTACAGGGTAGTCCCATATATTATCAACTGCAGCAGCAGTAAAGAAACTTAGTGTTTCAGCTGTTTTTGAACCTTAATGAACCTTCAGGTCAAATGATGAAACGGGCTCTGATAAGGGCTCTTCTCTTTTTTTGGATGCATTTTCACAGAATGTTAACATGTGTACCATACTGTATATATAAAGAGTAAGCTGGAAGGAGCAATAGAATGAGCAGCATACCGAAGATCGTAATCCTTGGCGCGGGTTACGGGGGCATATTGACAGCGCAGCGGCTGCAAAAAGAGCTGAATTATAATGAGGCTGATGTTACATTGGTGAATCGCCATGATTATCATTATATTACAACGCATTTGCATATGCCGGCAGCAGGAACAGACAGCATTGAGAACACCCGGGTATCCATTTCCAAGTTGATAGACGAATTCAAAATCGACCTGGTCAAATCCTCGGTTCAGGAAATCCGCCTTCACGATAAGAAGGTTATTCTTGAAGATGGAACGTTATCCTATGACTATCTTGTCATTGGACTCGGCGGAGAGCCGGAAACCTTTGGCATTCCAGGACTCGCAGAGCATGCGATGACGATCCGAAGCATCAACTCGGTACGATTGATTCGTGAGCATATTGAGTATCAATTTGCTTTATATAAAAATGAGCGCAGACCGCAAGAGCGCATTAACTTTGTGGTTGGCGGGGCCGGATTCAGCGGCATCGAGTTTGTAGCCGAGCTGGCGGACCGCATTCCGAGACTGTGCAAGGAATATGACGTGGATCCGACGCTGGTGAATATTTATAATGTTGAAGCCGCGCCTGCCGCGTTACCGGGGTTTGCACCGGAGCTGGTGGAGTACGCCATGAACGTTCTTGAGAAGAAAGGCGTTACCTTCAAGATGGGCATTGCAATCAAGGAATGCCTCCCAGGCGGAGTCGTTCTGAACAATGGTGAAGAGATCCGGGCGGCAACGGTGGTATGGACCGGCGGCATCCGTGGGAACCGTCTGGTGGAAGCAGCCGGTTTCGAAACGATGAGAGGCCGCGTCAAGGTGGATGAATATTTGCGCGCTCCCGGATATGAGAACATTTATATTATCGGCGATAACTCCCTGATTTTTAATGAGGAAGGCAGACCTTATCCGCCGACCGCTCAAATGGCGATGCAGCAGGGCGTGTGTTGTGCCCAAAATATCGTTGCCGCGATTCGGGACAAGTCCATGCGCAAATTCGAGTTTCATAATAAAGGCACGGTTGCTTCCCTCGGCCGGGGCGAAGGCATTGCGGTAGTCGGCGATAAGAAATATCAGGGATGGAAAGCGGCTCAGCTGAAAAAATTGGTTGATCTGCGCTACCTCTTCATCATCGGAGGGATTCCACTCGTCCTGAAAAAAGGTAGGTTTCTATAAATGAGACACTGCAGCGTTCAAGTACGGGGGCTGCTCACAAGAGATGAGCTGGATCGTTATAACGCGCTGATGGAGGTCGGCTCCTATTTGGAGTCGCAAGAGCGGTACGATCTGGCTTATACCATTCAGCAGGAGGTCGACATTCTTATACTACCTGCTATTGAGCGGCTCAAGGATAAGGGACGTGCTCGAGACCGGGCGACGGCTGAATATCTTGAAACCTTGCGCAAGCAAGAGCAAGATGAGGACGACAGTGAGTAATAGAAGAAGGGATGCTCTCATGGAAGAGAGCATCCCTTTTTTGACATATTAGAATTTATAAGTTTTTTGGGGTCCCCGCAAAGTATTTGGAATAAACATCGTAGCATAGGCTCCACTTTGTGGGGTTTTGTACATGTTTTTTATGTGCAGAAGGAATTATACCTTCATTAAATCTGTAAACGAAGCCTGATCGAGCAGGTTGCCAACATAGAACGGACCAAACTCGCCGAAACGCGCACTTACCTCGTCAAATCTCATTTCGTACACGAGTTTCTTGAACTGAAGCGCGTCGTCACTGAACAGGGTTACGCCCCATTCCCAATCGTCGAATCCAACGGAACCGGTGATGATCTGTTTGACCTTGCCGGCATATCCGCGGCCAATCATCCCATGGCTCTTCATCATGGATTTGCGTTCATCCATGCTCAGCATGTACCAGTTGTCGGACAAATCCCGCTTTTTGTTCATCGGATAGAAGCAAATATGCTTCGATTTAGGCAGAGCCGGCTTCAGACGGGCAATGACATGCGGATTCTGCATCGGATCCTCGTCGGAGGAGCCAGCCAGGTAGTTGCTCAGCTCGACAATGCTTACATACGAATAAGCCTTGCTGGTGAACTGGGCGAATGTTGTTTTGTTAAAGGCGTTCTCGATCGCGTTCAGCTCTTCCAGCGTCTCGCGTAAAAGCATGAATACGAAATCGGCTTTCTGACCGACGATGGTATATACAGCGGTACTGCCTTTCTGGGCAGCTTCGACGGCATCCCATTCCTCGAGGAACGCATTCAGCTCGTCCAGCGCAAAAGCACGTACTTCTTCATCTGCAGCTTTCCAGGCCGGCCAATTGATGGTGCGGAAATCATGCAGCGCATACCAGCCCTCAAGCGTCATTGCAGCTTCGTTCATGTGATCACTCCTAAACGTTATGTTCGTTATTATAGAAGCGGATGGCCGCTTGCATTAACTTCCTATATTGTACTGTAAGCGCAGTCGGAAGGGCAAACGCCGACACAATGATTTCACGATTGTTCGTTGATCTGTGACATTATTTTTAGTAAACTAGCTATTAGCTAAAGCTTGGTGTGCTGTTTCTTGCTGCAATAAAGTAGAATAGCTGCTACGCGTAGGTGATAAAGAAGAGGTGAAAACAGCGATCATGCTTCAATTTATTCCTGTGCTCGTGCTGATGATTTTGTTTTTTGTCATGATGTTCGGTATCGGTTTTATCCTCAATATGTTGATGAAGACGACCTGGTTTCCTTGCTATCTGTTTGTGATTGTCATTTTGCCGGTCGTTGTATACAGCTTGTGGGATCGGGACCAAATGTCGTTTTGGACTCACGTCGGGTCATTCCAATTGGTGGATTACTTAACGGGAGTTGCAGGTCTGATTGGTGCCTACATGAGCGGATGGACCATTAAGACATTGCGTATTAAAGGCTTTAGAATGTTTTAAGGCGCGTGGCGCAAATTGAATGTAGTGTTGATGGCGGCTCTGCAATACCCGGGGGCCGTCATTTATTATTTATGGAAGCATGCAAATGGCGGGTGCACGAATTCCAGAATTTTTGATGCGAAAGAACCGACTTCGAAACGACGGATTTATGATAGAATAGAGGAAGTCTATTTTTGGGCGACAGGGGGAGCATAAACGATGCGCATGACTAATTTTTTACATTTTACCGAGAACCACCGTTACTGCGTATACCGTGACTTCTGCTTAAGCGGCCTGGATGACAAAATGCTTGGTTCGATATATCAACCGATGGTTGGCGCGTTTGCGATCAGTCTGTACCGTCTTCTCGTATCGCATGTGCCGGTGGAGAAGGTGGGTTACTCGGCTATTGAACAGCAGCGAAGATTATTTCTGACATTAGGGCTTGAGCCTAGTGAAAAAGGACGCCGCTTTCTCATTGAGCAAACCTCCAAGCTGGAAGCGGTAGGTTTACTGCAGACAAGCCGGATGTTTGTCCCGGAAACGGACGACCATATCTATGAATATGAGCTGCAAGCACCGCTCAGTCCAGCGGAGTTCTTCAACACCCAGCATCTGACGCTGCTGCTTCGCGACAAGGTGGGGAAATTCGCCGTTCTGTCGTTAAGAGAAGAGCTCTGGAGCAAGGAACCCCTTGAATGGTCTGGTATTTCCTTCAACAAGGAGAACATTTCGGTTCCCTTTTATGATATTTTTGAGCTGAACACGCATGTCATTGATTATGAACTGGAGCAAGCGCTGGAAGAGGTCGCGGTGTCACGGAAGTCAGTGGTGCCGCCAAATCCGCAAGGAGAGGGTCTGAACTATGCGGACATTATTCTCCGTTTCCCGCGTGAATCCCGCAATCGGGTCTTTGTGGAGCGTCTTCGCTACGACCATGAACAGATGGGCATTGTGAATTACGTGGTGCGCAAATATGATCTCAGCACGCAGGATTTGTGTCGCCTGCTGGATGAGGACGGCATATTTACCGAGCATGGTGAGGTCGTGCTGGATGATCTGCAGCACAAGGCCAGTCTTCACTTTAGGCAGGGAATGAAGATGCAGGAGAAGCGGCAGATTACCGCGGGCAAGGTCGTTGCTTTGCATCAGGAGATGACGGCCGATCCGGAAGAGCCTGCACAGGAGCATGCCGTAGAGATGGAATACTATGTAGAAGTTCCTGCCCAGTTCCAATCGAAATGCGATATTCACCAATATAATATGATGCTCCGGAACGAGCCTTATACCCGGCTGCTTCAGACTTTCTTTCCCGGCTCGGTCCCAGCGCAGTTCCTGGACATCTTCGAAAAGATCGACCTGAGCTATAAGCTGCCGGGTGAAGTCATCAACGTGCTCATTCATTATTTAATGTCACTCATGGCCGCAGGCGGCGAGCAGCGAATCAACCGTAATTTCGTGGAGGCCATTGCTTCCAATATGCTGCTGAAGCAGATTAACAGCTATGAGAAAGCTGTTCAGTATATACGTGATCAAGCCAAGATGAAAGGCAAGCAGAAGGCAACCACACAACGTACGCGTACATACGCTAAAGGCGGAAAGGTGAAGCCGGAAATTCCAGTGGCTCTAGAGTCCGATCAGGCGGAGGCCGTATCGGATGAGGAATTCGAAGAAATGATGCGATTTGCGGCAGAAATGCAGGCTGGCAACAAGAAGGGTGGATAAAGAAATCCTGCTGAAGAGAGGAGGGAACAAGAGATGGAGTCCCTTGGTGAACTGCTGGAAAGCATGAAAAGTCCTGCGCTCCGGCGCAGAACGGAGCAGATTACGGAGGATTTGCTTAGGAATCCTCTGATTCAAGCATTGCGGAGCGAATACCCGGAGATCGATGATCGGGTCATACGATTGAATTTAAGCAAACTGTATCAATATGCGGGAGATCAGGCCCACTGCAAGGAGTGTCCCGGCCTGGACCGGTGTCCGAATGATTTTCAGGGTCATTTCAGCAAGCTGGATATCCAGCGGATGAACGGAACCGTGGAGATCTATGAGCGGAAGGCGCCGTGTTCCCTGCAGATTGCGAAAACTAATGAGAATCAGATCAAAAAGCGGATTCGCAGCTTTTATGTCGATGAGCATGCTTTGAACGAAGGTTATGACAACATGGAGATTATGGCGAAGGACCGCTTGCGGGCACCGGCGGTGCACCAGCTCTTTAAATACATCCGGGATACGAAGGAGAATGGCTTGTCCCCGCGCGGCCTGTATCTCACCGGTTCGTTTGGTACGGGTAAGACCTACCTGATGGGCTACCTGATGCATGAGCTCGCGAAAGCGGGCCATTCGGGCGTTATCGTGTATATGCCTGATTTCGTGGAAGATCTGAAAACCATGATGCAGGACGGACAGAAGCTGAAGGACATGGTGGAGACGATGAAGCATTGCGATCTGCTGATCTTTGACGATATCGGAGCGGAGAATTTGAATCCGTGGGTTCGGGATCATGTCCTCGGTTCCATTCTGAATTTCCGGATGAACCGGCTGCCGACCTTCTATACGTCGAACTATCCGCTCGACGGGCTTGAACAGCATCTGAGTTTCACGAGCAAGGATGGGGAGGAGGCTCACAAAGGACAGCGGTTGATGAACCGAATTGCGCCTTTTGTCGATGTCGTTCATTTATTCGGTGAGAATCAGAGAGGGAAATTCTAGTATTGCAAGCAAACTTCCTATGGACTAGCTTTCCCTGAATTGTAAAAAGTCTGATCCCGTTAGCGTGTGGAACGCAGCAGGATCAGACTTTTTATTTGTGCACAAGGAGTCATCAATAATTAGCCAACCAAGAACTTGATAATGACGAATCCGAAAAAGATGACGGTCATGAAACCAAACATCCCCACGAAGCCCATCATCAAATCGCCAAAGTCATTGCGTGGTTCTTCATTGATGTGCTCCCGTGGATCGTTAACGCGTACGTTTACATCCATGGTGCTTGCCTCCTCAAAAGGTGAACATGCCGTGCCAACACGAAAAACTTGACAGTCACCCGACTTGTTACTAGTAGTATACCCAATGCGCAAATCATTTGTAAAGATTGCATAAAAAACCCGTAAAATCCTCTTTCTTTAGGTGAGTATATTTCACTTTTTCCGACTGGTTGTGGTATACTAAATTCGTCGACCCATTCGACAATTATGTTCGTACTATATGTAAAATTATCCGTGAGGAGGAGAATATAATGGCTATCGTAAACGTTACCGATCAATCCTTCGTAAGTGAAGTGGAAGGTCAAGGAACGGTTGTAGTTGATTTCTGGGCGCCATGGTGCGGTCCTTGTAAAATGCTTGCCCCGATTTTGGAAGAGCTGTCCACAGATCTTGGTGATGCTGTAAAAATTGCTAAGGTGAACGTGGATGAGAATCCGGAATCCGCAGCACGTTTCGGCGTGATGAGCATTCCGACTATGATTTTCTTCAAAGACGGCCAGCCTGTCGATAAAGTGGTAGGTCTGAACTCCAAAGAAGCCTTGAAGGGCATCATTGCAAAACATCAATAAGCAGGATTGGTCATAGACTGCAATCTGCTTTCATAAAGCGCCTTCGGTGAAACCCGGAGGCGCTTTGTGTGGTTGTTCATAATGTTTTATATTTAAGGTTAATACTATATAATCTCCTTGGAGAGGAGGGATAGCATGGACGATTATGCCAAACAGCTTCAGGAGCAGGAGAGGGCGCTGGAGAATATCCGCCACAAGCTGGCATTGCTGCCGGACCAGCCCGGCTGTTACCTGATGAAGAATCATGAAGGCACCATAATTTATGTGGGCAAGGCTAAAGTGCTGAAGAACCGGGTACGCTCTTATTTTACCGGAAGCCATAACGGGAAGACCCAGATGCTGGTTTCGGAAATCCGCGATTTCGAATATATTGTGACCGGCAGCAACATGGAAGCCTTGATTCTGGAGTGTAACCTGATCAAAACCCATCAGCCGAGATTCAACGTGCTGCTGAAGGATGATAAAACCTATCCATATCTTAAAATAACGAATGAAGAGCATCCCCGTCTGGAAGTGACCAGAAGAGTGCTTAAAGATAAAGCCAAATACTTTGGCCCCTACCCGAATGCGTATGCGGCACAGCAGACCAAAAAGCTGCTGGACCGGATGTATCCTTTGCGCAAATGCGGCGTTATGCCGAAAGAAGTGTGCTTGTATTATCATATGGGACAATGCTTGGCTCCATGTGTGAAGGAAATTCCAAAGTCTGCATATGAACAGATCACCGGGGAGATTACGTCATTCCTGAGCGGTGGGCATGAAGAGATCAAGAAGGAACTGCAGCGCAAGATGCAGGAGGCTGCGGAGGATTTGTATTTCGAGCGTGCCAAAGAACTGCGGGATCAGATCATCCATATCGATACGCTAATGGAGAAGCAGAAGATCACGACGACGGATACGCGGGACCGCGACGTATTCGGTTATGCTGTGGATAAAGGCTGGATGTGCGTACAGATTCTGTACATGCGCCAAGGGAAAATGGTACAGCGCAACAAGTCCGTTTTTCCGTTCTACGGCGATGCGCACAGTGACTTTATGTCTTTTATTGCCCAGTATTACAGTGATAATCCTGCAGTGCCGCAAGAAATTCTGCTGCCTGAGCCTCTGTTGATAGGCGAGGCTGATCCAGAGTCGGTTGCTGGAACGGCTGTGGATGAAGGTGTGCTAGGCGCAGAGGAGGCCGTGGATTCGGCGAATACGCTTTCCGCAGGAACATCCGATGAGCAGCAGGCAGCCCTTGTCCAGGCACAGGAGAAGCAGGCCGAAGCTGCTGGCATCGTGGATGCAGCCGGAGGGGCTGCCGCCCTGCAGGAATGGCTCGGCGTGAAGGTACATGTGCCGCAGCGTGGTTTGAAGAAACAGATGGTGGGCATGGCGTCGGATAATGCAAAAGTGTCCTTAGACGAGAAATTCCGCTTGATTGAGCGTGATGAAGAACGCACCTCGGTCGCAGCAGCGAATCTGGGCGAAGTAATCGGCCTCCAGTCGCTGAACCGGATCGAGGCATTTGATAACTCGAACATCCAGGGGACCAACCCGGTATCGGCCATGGTTGTATTCACCAATGGGAAACCGGACAAGAAGGAATACCGGAAGTACAAGATCCGTACCGTGCTGGGACCGGACGATTATGATACGATGCGTGAAGTGATCCGGCGGCGGTACGAGCGCGTCTTGAAGGAGAACTTGCCGCTTCCCGATCTGATTGTGGTCGATGGAGGGAAGGGACAGATTTCCGCCGCCAGCGATGTGTTGGAGAATGAGTTGGGGTTGTTTATCCCGGTCTGTGGCCTTGTGAAGGATGCCAAGCATAAAACAGCGCAGCTCATGGTCGGAGACCCGCCGGAGCCGGTTACGCTGCCCCGAGACAGCCAGGAGTTCTATTTGCTGCAGCGTATTCAAGATGAGGTTCACCGGTTTGCGATTTCCTTCCACCGCGAACAGCGCGGCAAATCGATGGTATCCTCCAAGCTGGATTCCATCCCGGGCATTGGAGAGAAGCGCCGGAAGCTGCTGTTGAAGCATTTTGGCTCGGTCAAAAAAATAAAAGAGGCTTCAGTCGAAGACTTCAAGCCCCTTTCAATCGGTGAGAAATTAGCAACGGAAATTCTTAAGGTACTTCGTGAGGAGGAGTCGTGACATACGGCTTCTCTTTTTTTGTTGGATTGAAACGATAAATCGCATAGGCGACAAGCGCAGGAAGCACCATGTAGAAAGCACCGATCAGCAAGTTGGTGGTGTCCTTGAGCAGGATCAGGCTAATGCCCATCAAGATGCTATTAAAGATGACATGGGAGAACATGGCTGCCAAGTACCCGTATTTCAAAAAGATGTAGCTGAACAGCAAGCCGATGATAACCAGTTCAATGGGTCGGGAAATTACAGGGTATATCGGATAAAGCGTATGCCCGAGCGCCCAGATGAGCGAGGTAATCAAACTGGCCACAAAAGTATTGCGGACGATTTTTTTCACCATTTTGATACCGAACAGTCGATAGACGGCCTCTTCGGATATGCCGGCCAGCCAGGCCATCAGCGGAAACAGCCAAGGATAGAGCATGTTGTAAGGCGACTGTGTGGCATCCGTGGTGGACCATGTTTTTAAGGTTAGGCCCAGAACGATAAAGATAATGGATTGGATCCCAAGCAGGATGAAAGCCCACATATATCCCAGCTTCATGCTGTCCAGAACATAATGTCCGTATCCGGGTTCTTTGGCGCGCGGCCATGGATTGAGCCCGTCTTCTTTTTGCCATAGCCCGTTGCCCCCGACAAGGGAGAAATAGAGCAGGGCAGAGAAGATGAGTGAATAGACCGCATAGAAAATCATCATCCCGAATATACCGGTTTGCGACATCCCCTCGGATTTGAAAACGGGAATCAGATTATACGTATTTAGCATCTGAATGATAAACAGCAGCACCGATAGGAACAGGCCGCGCTTAAACGACGTATAGGCTCTGGTCTTCACGCTGTACACAATCGCAAGAATGCCAAGGATGAGGGTGAACAGGCCATACCCTGCGAGTGTCAGCAGCGTTGCATTCTGAGTCTGCTTGTTGACATAGGCGGAATGGGCGGCTGGGACTGAGAAGGATGGCTCATAGGAGCGTAGTTTCCCATGTTCGAAGGTGAAACGGTGCTCCAATCGGGAATCGCCGATCTTGGATTCCGGGTCCACATATCGGAGCCGGGGTTCCCCTTCCCGCGTAACCAGCTCAAGGCGCGACAGGTCATAGCCCGCTCGCTGGAGCCAAGGCTCCGCGAGCGCTTGCTTCTCGGCTAATGACATGCCGTCCTCGACGACAAGCAGCATCTGCCTTTGTACATCGCCCTTGTTCAGCTCAATCCGGTCATAGCTGGAGCGGGCGTAATCGTACGAGAATCCGACGATGCCTGAATTTTGCATGTGCACGTCCACATTGAGGGCGTCGCCTCCCGGCTCGCTGAAGCGAACGCGGTATACGTCATAGGGATATTTGGCTTCATAGGTTTTGTTGTATTCCGAAAGTTTCTTTTCCTTCGCCAGATATCCGTAAAGTTCCGATTTGGATTGATATGTAACCAATGTATCATCCGTTTTTGCAGCCATAAACTGCAAATGCTCCTGAGTAAAGCTTGAAGCAGCTTGCCGAGCCTGCTCCTTGGATATGATATTCGGAGATGTCATCTCGGTAGAATCCGGATTCGTCGACGGAAATACCTGAAATAATAGGAACAGAATCAGGCCGACTGCGGCAGGCGCGATGAGCTGCTTCAGATTGGGCTTCAGCTTCAAGGACTCTCTTGCACGATTCATGAAATTCCTCCTCTAGGAAAGTTGATACTCCCACTGGTATTCGATATGCCTGATTAAGAACACATAGAGTCAATATAACATAGTTATGAAAGTCATAAGCAGCTTATCCCAATATCCGGAATAATGAAACAAATCGATGAAAATGAATGAAAGGTTTCGAAAACGTTAGAGAACCCTATGCTTGTATTCTTGAATATGCCCAATTCGCGCTCTTTTAAAGATTTTTTGGGTAAAAAACGGCATTGGGTTACGTACCAGATTGCGTTATAATCACATCATGCTTCAAGGAACCGAATATTCCAGCCGAATTTCGTACTGAAAATGGGGGAACCATGTAATTGGGGTGAATTTCATTATTCCTCGAATAATGAATAGGGCGACCTGTGGAAATGCCCGAATCCGTCAGCTAACCTCGTAGGCTGCAGCACAGGAACCAGACCGTAAAGGGCACTGCGTTTTCCAGTGTCTTTTTTCTTGATTTTTTTTAAGAAGGTGACCGATTGAACTCTAAATTTAACTGGCTCAGGTTGTCTCCGCCGCAGATTCTCGTGCTTGGTTTTGCGGCTATTATCTTCATCGGGACGGCGCTGTTAATGCTGCCGATTTCCACAAGTACAGGTGAACCGCTTGAATTTATCGATGCCTTGTTCACTTCAACATCGGCAACATGTGTAACGGGTCTGGTTGTGGTGGATACAGGAACGACATTCAGTTCCTTCGGAGAAGTCGTGATTATGCTGCTGATTCAGATCGGCGGGCTCGGATTTATGACGATGGCTACTTTATTTGCCTTGGCTCTGAAAAGACGCATATCGCTCAAGGATCGTCTCATTCTGCAGGAAGCGATGAATCAGTCCTCAATGGAAGGAATCGTAAGGCTGATTCGCAGAGTGTTGTTGTACTCCCTCATCATTGAGGCCTGCGGTGCCATCATTCTATCGATCCGCTGGGCGTTTGATATGCCGTTCGGCCAGGCGATTTATTATGGCGTTTTTCATGCAGTCACGATGTTTAACAACGCCGGTTTTGATTTGTTTGGTGATTTTCGGAGTTTGACCGGGTATGTCTACGATCCTGTAGTCAACATAGTCGTGATGTTTTTGATTGTCTCAGGCGGCATTGGTTTTATCGTATTATCCGATCTGATTGATTTCCGAAAACAGCTGAGACTTTCCTTGCACTCCAAAGTAGTGCTCACCATGACGGCTACCTTGCTGCTGGTTGGATTTATCGTCATTCTTATATTTGAATTCACCAATCCGAAGACGCTCGGCTCTCTGAATTGGGGCGGAAAATTCTTCGGTGCGTTATTCCAGTCCGTAACGCCCCGTACAGCTGGCGCGAATACTATAGATATTACGGGGCTTCGACAGGCCACGCAATTTTTTATCGTGATTCTGATGTTTATCGGAGCATCCCCAGGGTCAACCGGTGGCGGTATCAAAACAACAACCTTCACCATTATGGTGGGGGCGGTTATCGCCATGATGCGCGGGCGTGAAGACATCGTCATGTTCCGTTATCGCCTGGCCCAGGAGCGGGTGCTGAAGGCACTGACCATTGCATTACTGGCACTGCTGCTCGTTCTAATCGTATCGATGATTCTGTCAACGACAGAGGAAGGGAGCTTCCTGGAGATCCTATTCGAAACGACATCCGCCTTCGGTACGGTGGGTCTCTCCATGGGTTTAACGCCTGAACTGACGGGATTCGGGAAGATTTTGATCAGTATTACGATGTTTGCAGGGCGATTGGGGCCTTTGACGCTTGCTTATGCACTGGGGCCAAAAAAGGGTAAAGAATTATATCGTCATCCGGAAGGCAAAATGATTATTGGATAAGGAGTACAGGAGAGACATGAAACCAAAGCAATTTGCAATCATCGGTTTGGGACGATTTGGCGCCAGCCTGGCGCTTGAACTGATGGAACAGGGATATGAGGTGCTCGGCATCGACCGCAGTGAAGAGGTTGTCGAGGATATGAGCGAGCTGCTGACGCACACGGTGGTGGCGGATGCTACGGACGAAGAGGTGCTTAAATCGCTCGGTATCCGTAACTTCGACTGCGGGATTGTGGCGATCGGGAACGATATTCAGATGAGCATCTTATCCGCCATCTTGTTGAAAGAGCTTGGTGTCACTATGGTCGTTGCCAAGGCGATTTCGGTGCTGCACGGCCGGGCGCTGGAGAAGCTGGGCGTGGACCGGGTGATCTTTCCGGAACGGGATATGGGGATCCGGGTAGCTCACCAGCTTGTCACGCCCAACCTGCTCGACTATATCGAATTATCCAAGGACTATCTGATTGTGGAGATGACGGTCACGGACTGCATGGACGGAAAAACACTTAGCGAGCTCAATACGAGGGTTCGCTACGGTGTCAGCGTGGTGGCCCTGAATAAACAATCCGGCATCATCGTAGCGCCAACAGCCATGGATGTGGTGAACTCCGGCGACATTATGGTCGTAATCGGGTCCAATGATAATGTGGATCTCTTTGAGTCTGAGGTCGTGAATATGCTCGAAAAATAAATATAGAAGAAAAAAAACCTGACGGTTATGGGGTCAGTCCCCATGTTTATCGTCAGGTTTTCTTCGTTTTATCCTCCTCCAGCTTACGGAACAGGACTTCCGTTTCGTCAATCCAGCGGCTGGCTGCCTTGCTCAGCTCCGAGGCTTGGCCGTAGATCAGCGAAGTTGTTCGCCGGGTTTCAATGAGTGCCGGAATATGAATGTCGACAAGCCCGTTATCGGACAACAGCTGCGGCCTCAGATAGGATTTGGGCAGAAGCGCGGCTGCCTTGCAGGTCGGGATGAGTCTGACGATCGCTTCGAAGGAATCGATCTCCATCCGAATATCCGGCATAATGCCCCATCGGTGGAACAGGTCATCCGTCAACTTGCGGTACCAGGTTCCGGTTGAGAAAATGATCATCGGCAAGCCTTGAAGCTGCTCGATGCCGACATCCTCGATCTCCGCCAGCGGGTGTGAAGATGGGATGACAAGCTCAAGATGGTCATCAAACAGCGGAATGCAGTTTAAGCCGGGCTGGTTGATGGAGGAGGCGACAATGCCAACATCGACCCGTTTATCTCTTACATAAGAAACGATCTCATGGGTCTTGCCGGTGATCAGCTTGATTTCGGCCGCGGGATGACGCTCCATGAATGCGTTAACGAGCGGGGGCAAGGTGGTCTGCAGTGTGGTTAGGCTGGCCCCCAGGTTGATCGAGATCTGATCCCCCTCCCGGTAATGGGCCAAGGTCTGCATGAATTTGATCTGCTGCTGGCGCTGCTCCAGGGCAAAGGTGTACACAATCTGTCCGATGGAGGTAAGCTCCAGCCGTTTGCCGCGGCGGTTGAACAGCTGCAGCCCGAGCTGGTCCTCCAGCTTGGCTATTTTCCTGGACAGGGCTGGCTGTGACAAGTTAAGCAGCTTGGAGGCTTGGTTTATGCTGGATTGCTCTACAACGACGGCGAACATGTCCAGTTCTTCAAACATGGAATTCCTCCTATATAAAATAGACATATGTGCAAAATATTGCTTATGCGTATAGATTATAACGATTAATAATTATATTGCAATTCCATTATAAGAAAAAAAGGAGTAACATGAAACATGACACAAGTTGTTCACACGATTGCCGAAATCGGCAGCTTTTTGTCGTTGCAACGGTTTTAGGACAGGGTAAGTGTAATTGTTCTGAAAATAGGAAAGATTGAAAATGAAAACGCTGCACATTGGAAAGGGGAACGTCAACTGATGAAAGGGTATTATTCCAGAAAGCTGCATTCTTTGCTCGGTGTCATACCGCTTGGAGCATTTTTGCTCAGCCATATGATTTCCAACTATAAGGCTTTCGAGGGTGGAAAGGAAGGCTTTGCAAGCGCGGTCCATTTTTTGAACAGCATGCCGCTGATATTTTTCCTCGAGCTGTTCCTGATCTGGCTGCCACTGCTATATCACGGTGTCTACGGGTTATACATTGCTTACCAGGCAAATAACAACGTGGGCAATTTCAACTATGAACGGAACATCCGTTTCACCGTCCAACGGATCACCGGCGTTATTACGTTCGTTTTTGTTATCTGGCATATGTACGATACGCGTTTCCAAATCATGATCGGCAAAATCACGCATGACGATTTGGGCGCGACCATGCATGGCATCATGAACAATCCGATTCTGTTTACTCTGTACGTCATCGGCGTTGTGTCGGCAGTCTTCCACTTCACAAACGGCCTGTGGGCGTTCCTCGTTAGCTGGGGCATCACCGTCGGTCCACGCGCGCAGAAGGTATCCACTTACATCTGCATGGGCTTGTTCGTATTGATGAGCGTGTTGTTCGTTCTGGCTATGACAGCATTCCGCAGTTCCGAATTCGAGGCGGCGACAGCAATGATCGATCTAGTTAAGACAGTCTTAAGTTAAGGGGAGTGAACGAAAAATGGCATCTAATATTATTGTAGTGGGTGGCGGCCTCGCCGGGCTGATGGCAACCATCAAAGCGGCAGAAGCAGGAGCTCACGTTCATCTATTCTCACTTGTACCTGTTAAACGCTCTCACTCCGTGTGCGCGCAAGGCGGCATCAATGGAGCCGTGAATACAAAAGGTGAGGGTGACTCTCCTTGGGAGCACTTTGACGATACGGTATACGGCGGCGACTTCCTTGCGAATCAGCCTCCGGTCAAAGCGATGTGTGAAGCGGCTCCGGGCATTATCCACTTGATGGACCGCATGGGCGTTATGTTTAACCGTACGCCGGAAGGTCTGCTCGATTTTCGCCGTTTCGGCGGAACAAAGCGTCACCGGACGGCATTCGCCGGCGCAACGACCGGACAGCAACTGCTCTATGCGCTTGACGAGCAGGTTCGCCGCTGGGAAACTGCGGGTCTTGTGACCAAGTACGAGAACTGGGAGTTCCTTAATGCGATCATCGACGACGAAGGCGTATGCCGCGGTATCGCTGCCCAGGATCTGCGCTCGATGGAGATTAAGGCGTTCAAAGCTGAAGCCGTTATACTCGCAAGCGGTGGTCCTGGTATTATTTTCGGAAAAACGACCAACTCGGTGATCAACACGGGAACAGCGGCCAGTGCCGTTTATCAGCAAGGCGTGCATTATGCGAACGGCGAGTTTATCCAGATTCACCCGACAGCAATTCCAGGCGATGACAAGCTCCGCTTGATGTCGGAATCGGCACGTGGTGAAGGCGGACGGATCTGGACCTATAAAGACGGCAAGCCGTGGTATTTCCTCGAAGAGAAATACCCTGCTTACGGAAACCTGGTGCCGCGTGACATTGCTACGCGTGAAATCTTCTCCGTCTGCGTCGATATGGGACTTGGGATCAATGGCGAGAACATGGTCTACCTGGATCTCTCCCATAAAGATCCGAAAGAGCTGGACGTAAAGCTTGGCGGTATCATCGAGATCTATGAGAAATTCATGGGCGACGATCCGCGTAAAATCCCGATGAAGATCTTCCCGGCAGTCCATTATTCCATGGGCGGCATGTGGGTCGATTACAACCAAATGACGAACATTCCCGGGCTGTTTGCAGCCGGAGAATGCGAGTATCAATATCACGGTGCGAACCGTTTGGGAGCGAACTCCCTGGTCTCCGCCATTTACGGCGGTATGGTGGCCGGACCGAAAGCGATTGAATATGTCAAAGGCTTGAAGAAGTCCGCTGAGGATGTTTCCTCCACCGTATTTGACCGCGTAGCGAAAGAGCAAACGACCAAGTATGAAGGCCTGCTCAAGATGGAAGGAACCGAGAATGCTTATGTGATCCATAAAGAGCTCGGCGAATGGATGACCAACAACATGACGGTTGTTCGCTACAACGACAAGCTTGAAGCTACCATCGGCAAAATCAAGGAATTGAAGCAGCGTTACCGCAATATCAATATGACGGATACCTCCCGCTGGAACAACCAGGGCGTGGCGTTCACACGCCAGCTGTGGAACATGCTGGAGTTGTCCGAGGCCATGACGCTGGGTGCGCTTCTCCGTAACGAAAGCCGGGGCGCTCACTACAAGCCGGATTTCCCTGATCGTAACGATGAAGAGTTCCTCAAGACAACCAAAGCAACCTGGACGCCTGATGGACCACAGATTTCATACGAAGAAGTGGATGTTTCCTTAATCCCACCGCGTATTCGCGACTATTCGAAAGACAAGTAAGAAGGAAGGGGGATTTACGATGTCTCAAACGGCAGCCGCCTCAAAGAGCGTTAAGTTTATCATTACACGTCAGGACAATCCGGAGACGAAATCCTATACTGAGGAATTCGAAATTCCGTACCGTCCCGGCATGAACGTCATTAGTGCGCTGATGGAAATTCAGCGCAATCCCAAAAATGCACAGGGCCAAACCACCGCACCAGTATGCTGGGACTCCAACTGCCTTGAAGAAGTGTGCGGAGCTTGCTCCATGGTCATTAACGGCAAGCCGCGCCAAGCGTGTGCGGCATTGATCGATAAGCTGGAACAGCCGATCCGGATTCAGCCGATGAAGACGTTCCCGGTTGTAAGAGACTTGGTTATCGACCGCAGTCGTATGTTCACGGCGCTCAAGCGCGTGAAGGCGTGGATTCCGATCGATGGTACCTACGACCTTGGCCCCGGACCTAAAATGGCGGAGAAGAAGCGTCAGTGGGCTTACGAGCTGTCCAAATGTATGACATGCGGTGTATGTCTTGAGGCTTGCCCGAACGTCAACGAAAAAACAGACTTTATCGGACCAGCCGCTATTTCCCAAGTTCGCTTGTTCAATGCTCACCCGACAGGTGAGATGAACAAGGAAGAGCGTCTGGAAGCGCTGATGCAGGACGGAGGCATCGAGGGCTGCGGCAACTCGCAGAACTGCGTGCGTTCTTGTCCGAAGGGCATTCCGCTGACTACGTCGATTGCGGAAATGAACAAGGACACAACCAAACATCTGTTTAAGCGCTGGCTTGGCGTTTAATCGGTTTAGCTTCAACACCAAGGCGTCTGACCGGGGCATGGCTTCGGGCAGGCGCTTTTTTTGTTGTATGATATAAAACATGTGTTTATTAGGATATTGAAATGGAGATGAGTCACTTGATCATCGAAAAACCGATTACGATAAAGGATATAAGCGATGACCTGCTCGCTCTTGGCGTACGGAAGGGAATGACCCTGCTCGTCCATTCCTCGCTCAAAAGCGTGGGCGGATGGATTGTCGGTGGTCCGGAGGCGGTTATACTGGCCCTGGAAGACGTACTGGGCGATGAAGGGACACTGGTGATGCCAACGCAGTCTGCGAACTTAACCGATCCGAAGACATGGGGAAACCCTCCGGCCGACCCAAAATGGTGGGATTTGATCCGCGAGAGCATGCCTCCCTATGACCCAGATCTGACCGTTACATCAGGGATGGGGATCATTCCGGAGGTGTTCCGCAAGCAAGAAGGGGTCGTTCGAAGCTCCCATCCTCATGTTTCTTTTGCAGCACGCGGCAGGGACGCGATCGAACTTATGCATTCTCATCCGCTGGATGACAGCTTGGGCGAAGCCTCGCCGCTGGCACGCTTATATGAAGCGGGTGCTTACGTGCTTATGCTGGGTAGTGGCTATGGCAATAATACTTCCTTCCACCTTAGCGAATACCGCACGGATTGGGCAGGCAAGAAGGTGGTAACCGCCCACGCGCCAGTACGCAGGATGCAGGGAATAACAAAGTGGGAGGCATTCCAGGATATCAACTATCATTCCGACGATTTTGAAGCGATTGGAGCCTCGTTTGAAGCGCAATGTCCCGATGCATATAAGCATGGCCGTGTAGGAAAGGCAGTCTGTGTGTTGGCAGAACAGCGGGCGATGGTGGATCATGCTGCGCAGTGGTTGGAGAAGAACCGTTAGATCTAAAGCAGTTGGACGGCTTTCGTTCGACTCGCTGTACGTGTTTTGTCGCTATTTTTAACAAAAGATCAGGTGGAGATGAATGTAGTTTAAAGCGAGCAGGGGCCGACTACCAGTGACCTTCAGGTGCATAAATACCGTTACGAGGGTAATAAAGATGTAATGGTACGGGCTGCCGTTTGAGGGCCACAAGCCAAAGGAGGGACTTGAAGATGTCATGGTGGATGTGGCTGCTCAATTTGACGGGCTTCCTGCTGTTGATTTATTTGTTCTACAGTATGGACAAGAAGTGGTCCAGCAGGCCTTTGCTGCTTGCTCCACTGCTCATTTATGTCCTGGTATCGGTTGAAGATTTGCTGGGGTGGATCGATCTGATGAACGTGGTACCCGGTGAAGGCGGCATGCGCGCTCTGATCCTGCTGTTTGCATTATGCTCCGTTATTTTTTATGTGCTGTATATATTCGATAGAATTGCAGACTCCGTCAATCAGCATGTTGATATGAAAACAACCTTGGTTCGGATTAGCATGGCGGCGGGGATGTGCATTTTGTTTTTCACGATGGTGTATATGTCGATCTATAAGCTGTTCGGAGGCATTTCCTTCGAAGGCGAGAATATCGGCCAGGATTTGCTAAGCCAGTTCATTAGCTTCCTGTATTTCAGTATGGCGACGTTTGTCACGGTCGGATATGGCGATATAGCCCCAGTCGATAATACGTCCCGGCTTGTCGTGGTGATGGAGATTGCCTTCAGTTTCATTACCGTTGCGTATGCGCTGTCCATGCTGGGGACGCTGCGCCGGATCTTTAAGCCCGGCGATGACGGCTTGGAGATGGATGACAGTGAAGAGAAGGCGAAGGCCAATAAGCCGCATCGGAGAAAGCATTCATCCATGTAAAAAGGCGCACCATTGTAAAATGTACCCCGTAGGTTGACCCTTTTTTAGGTGTCTACTCTGTGAGGTACATTTTATCGTCGGTGTGCCTTTTTTATTTGTGCCAATGGGCAATTAAGCAAAGTCTTAGTTCAAGCTACGGTTTCATCAGCTTTTTCAGAATGCCGAGCCCGTTCTTGGAAGGGTAGCGGAATTTAAAATCGAACCGGTTGGTTTGCTTGAGCACGCTCTTCTTATGGGAGAAGGTATGGAAGCTGTATTCCCCATGGTAGGCGCCCATTCCGCTCTCGCCGACACCCCCGAATGGAAGGAAGGGAGTGGCCAGATGCATCAGCGTATCGTTAACACATCCCCCGCCAAAAGAAACCGAGGAGAGTACGTAATCCTGAACGTCTTCATTCTCCGTGAACAAGTAAAGGGCGAGCGGTTTGGGGCGGTGATTAATCGCCTGGACAGCTTCGTGTACATTCTCATAAGTCAGGATCGGGCACAGGGGGCCGAAAATCTCTTCTTCCATGACTGGCATATCCCAAGTGATATCGTCCAGCACGGTGGGCTCGATGAGCAATTTTTCCTTAGAACTGTTTCCGCCATGGCGCAGGGTTCCGTTGTTCAGAAAGCCGGACAGCCGATCAAAATGCTTCTCCGAAACAATGCGCCCATAGTCGGGATTGGTTAGCGGGTTCTCGCCGTAGAACGAAGTGATGGCGTCTTTCAGGTGCGCGATGAACTTCTCCTTGACCTTGCTGTGTACGAGAACATAATCCGGGGCAACGCAGGTTTGGCCGGCATTTGTATACTTGCCGAATGCGATACGTGAAGCCGCCAGGGCCAGGGGAGCATCCTCGTGGACGATACAGGGGCTTTTGCCTCCTAGCTCTAGCGTCACCGGGATCAACTGCTTGGCGGCGGCTTCCATGACAATTTTGCCGACAGGGGTACTGCCGGTGAAGAAGATATAATCCATCGGCTGCTCCAGCAGGATCGTGCTTATCTCGGGTCCTCCCTCCACCGAAGCCACATATTGCGGCTCAAACGTCTCCGTGATGATGGACGTAATGAGTCCGGATACGTTAGGTGTCAGCTCGGAGGGCTTTACAATTGCGGTGTTCCCAGCGGCTAAAGCTCCGATCAGCGGAGAGATGGCCAATTGCCAAGGATAATTCCAGGGAGCAATAATCAGTACCGTCCCGTAGGGCTCAGCGTAGACCATTCCCTTGCTGCCTACATGCGTCAGTGCTGTTTTGACACGCTGCGGCTTGGCCCAGCGCTTCAGATTCTTTATGACAAAGGAAAGCTCCTTATAGACAATCCCGATCTCAGTCGTGAAGGCCTCCTGCTCGCTTTTGTTCAAGTCTTTGCGAAGGGCCTCCATGATATCGTTTTCCCTGGCAATCAGAACTTGGCGGAGCTTGGTCAGCTGCTGCAGTCGGAAATCCACTTCCTTGGTGATGTCTTTATGAAAAAAACGCCGCTGCGCTGAAACTAATGCTGTGATTGAATCGTTATCAGTCATACGTAAACCCCTTTCTCTTGCTATTCCATATATATGAATAACCGTAAGGCCGTTAAAACTTGCACTCTTTTATTATTATATAGGAGGAAGTCCACCTATGAGAAATCCATCCTCGTCTACTCCCCATGGCACAGCCCATGACGGGGCAAAGCGAGACATCATGCAGACAAAGATGTCGCGCCGCCAATTTCTGAAGATCGGTGTTTCCGCCGTGGTTGGTGTTGGCGCTGCAGGCGGGGCTTACGCGTCTTTATGGGAGCCTCGTCAATTGGACATTACGAGACGGACATTGGCGCTTCCTTCACTGCCTAAGGCTTTTGATGGGATGAAGGTCGTTCAGTTTAGCGATTTGCATCTGGGCTTTCACACCGGGGCAAAAGACGTGGCCCGTGTGGTGCAAGCGATTCAAAATGAGAAACCGGACATGATCTGTTTCACAGGGGATATGGTGGACGGCAACACAGAGGATATGAGGGCCGCCATTCAACCGTTCACCGAGCTGAAGGCCCCTCTCGGCTTATTTTCTATATTGGGTAACCATGATTACAAAGATGTGGAGACACTGATTTCTATGGAGGAAGAGGCCGGATTTCAGGTGCTGCGGAACACCGCCGTGAAGCTAAGGCGGGATGGTGCTGTTATCGCCGTGGCAGGTTTGGACGATGCATTCTGGGGCCAGCCGGATCCGGCAGCGGCCATTCAAGATTTACCCGACGGGATGTTCAAGCTGCTGCTGATGCACGAGCCGGATTATGCTGACACAACTGCAGCCCATTCATTCCATCTCCAGCTGTCGGGACACAGCCATGGGGGCCAGATCCGTTTGCCCTGGATGGGAGAGGTGATCACGCCGCCCGGGGCAAAGCGTTATGTGCAAGGCCTATATACCATCGGTTCACAAGGAATGCTGCTCTATGTAAATAGGGGAATCGGCACGACGCAGCTGCCTTTTCGTTTCTTATGCAAACCGGAGCTTACCGTGCTCACCTTGCGCTCAATGGCATGAAGGGAATGAAATCTGTGATCTGAACATGTCAAGATGAAAGGCTCACTTGGAATTTGTTACACAAATGAAATATACCTGTTATCAAACTCTAACAGCCGCGGGTTAAACTTATCACATGACCCCCTTTTGAGAATATATATTATGTTTTGGACCCGGTAACGGGTCCACTTTTTTTTGCCTATTTTGCTGTGCTTCCTATGTAAATTCAAAAAAACAGAAGGAGGGTGTACCCCCTTAAAGAGGTACGGTCACCTTCTGTTTTTGTTCGAAATATACCCATTCCGTGTATCCGATTTCTTTGAGCACTTTGGCCACTTCGTCAAATTCATCTCCGACTCGTGACGGTTTGTGGGCGTCGGAGCCGAAGGTGACGTCAACGCCGTGATGGTGCGCGACCTCCAAGATGGCGCCCGATGGATACCAGCCGCCGCACAGCTTGGTTTTGCCGGAAGTGTTGATCTCGATCGCCAGGCCCGATTCCGCGATGACTTTCAACGTCTCCTCGATCGCTTCGTCGGCCTTGATTTCGGAGAACAGCGGATAATTGCCCTTCATGGCATCCATATGGGCGATGATCTGGAACATGCCGCTTCGTGCGGATTGGCGGATTAGATTGAAGTATTCCTCTTTATCGGCAACCTGCTGCTGCTGCGTCAGGTTCTTCCAGCGGTTCTTATTGAAGATGCTGACATCCCTGACGTGATGGATGGAGCCGATGATGTAGTCAAAAGGGTAGGCCGTTAACGCCTGCTGATAAACCTGGGCATGATTCGGAAAATAATCGGATTCAATGCCCAGCAGGACTTTGATTTTACCTTCATATTCCCGCTTTAAGTCCAGAACTTCTTGTACGTACTCCGCAAAGTCCCTTTTTGCCATGGAGATGGCGGGAAATGGCTGCTCTTCCGGGCTCCCGAAGTATGGAGTGTGGTCCGAGATTCCAATCACCTGTAAATCTGCCGCAATCGCAGCCTCGATATAATCTCGAATGTTGCCGTCTGCGTGGCCGCAGCGGAAATGATGGGTGTGCAGATCAAATTTCATGTTGACCTCCTTCATATCGCTTGATTGGTTATTATTCTAGGTTTGATGTGGCGTTATTCGCTGCTGATGAACTGTGTCTCGGGCATGCCCTTCAGATCACTGAGGAATTGACGCATAGCGGAGCTGACGTATCGTCCGCTCTTATAGATTACGCCGACAGGGTGGCTAACTTCAAGCTCGCTCAGGGGAACAATCTGCAGGGTGCCGTTGCGCAGCTCCGTCGCGACGGACTGCTTCGATATAATGGCTGCGCCCAAATTGATCTCGACCATCCGTTTAATTTCTTCACTGCTTGAGAGTTCCATGACAACCTGCGGCTCAATGCCGTGCTTCTTCATTACGTCATCTGCGAAGCGGCGGCCGACGGTGTCACGTGTTAGCAGAATAAGGGGGGTTCCACCTAGCACATCCATGCTGGCCGTAGAGAGTTTGGCTAGCGGGTGCTGAGGGGATACGACAAGCTCAAAGGTATCGTAGTACAGAATGGATGTGCTCAAGTTGGGATTGCGCTCGATCAGATAGCCGATCCCGATGTCGATGAGCCCGTTCTCTACGCTGTGATAGATTTGTGATGAGGCCATGGATTGAATGGTTGTTTTAATATGAGGGAATTGATCCTGGAAGTAGGAAAGTACCCGTGGCAGGATCTGAATCGCTATGGAAGTGGTTGTACCCAGCTGAATATGACCCTGGGGAGTTTGATCAAGGTCGGATAGCCGCTGCTTCAGCTCATCCACGATCCCGAGGATCTGTTCGGCATGGTCCACGAAGACCTGCCCCCGGTCGGTTAACGTCACGGGCTGACTCCGGTCCACCAGCACCGTTTTAAATTCTTCTTCCAGGCTCTTGATCTGGGCGGATACCGCCGGTTGTGTTAGATTAAGAAGCTCTCCCGCTTTGCGAAAGCTCATCGTTTTGGAGATGGTAATAAGCGTTTCCAATTGGCTGATGTTCATAGCCTTCCTCCTTACTTGATATATTCTTCCGCTCATCTATCGCGTGCAATCTGTATTATTTAAATTATAGGTTATTCTTCCCGGTGGAGCAACGAAGGGAGCAAACCTGTTCGTTTTCGGCCAAAAAAATGAAAAACATTTTAATTTCCATTTAATTATTATTAAAAGATGGGGAAACCTTCCGATAATAGTAAAGTAGACATAGAACAAAGGTGAGACCAAAGGCCCGTTTAAGCGAAAGGAATATCTTCGTACTAAAGCGTTTCAAGCGATAGCTGACATGGCAAGACAGTTGTTGGAATGAGGGCTGTCGCTATTTTGTGATGATTTATTACAAGGTATCCATTATAATGTTTAAATATATAGGTGGGACTTTGGGACCCTGACCAACAACCCAGTGAAAGGGGCGTAATGAGGAATGAAAGCGGAAGTCATCAATCCTTTTTTAGAGTCCGCACGACACGTGATCGAACAAGTCATACAGGTTTCACCTTCCACGGGGAATCTTGGGGTCAAAGAGATCGGATATTTGGAGAATCATATCTGGATCCAAATCGGCATGACAGGCCAAATGAACGGTGACATTGTATTTGGGATTCAGGAGCAGGTAGCCTTGCAGATGGTATCAGTGATGATGGGCGGCTATGTCATCACCGAGATGGATGAGATGGGACAAAGCGCGATTTCAGAGCTCGGCAACATGATCAGCGGCAATGCCAGCACCATTTTATCGAACCAGGGAGTCAGCGTGGATATTACACCTCCCAAAGTCATGAAATCGGATAGCACATCCAGTCTTATTCGGAAGAAGGCACTTTGTATTCCGCTGAGAATGGAAGGAATCGGAGAGCTGGATATTCAAGTCATGATTTCATAAAATAGGAGTAATGAACCCAATGGCCGTGTATATAAGGCTCTGTAATTGATGAGGGATCAAGAGCTGTGCCGGCGAAGAAAGGGATAATGAAATCATGCTGAAAAATAAAGTTGTCGTCGTAACGGGAGCATCCAGCGGAATTGGCGCTTTGATCGCGGAGAAGCTTTCTGCGGAAGGAGCATACGTGGTGCTGTGCGCCCGTTCGGTAGAACGTCTGCAGGCGGTGGGTGCGCGAATGCCGGGCCCCCATGAGCTTGCAACCATGGATGTTCAGAGCCCTGAGCAGGTGCAGTCTGTCATGGAAGGCCTTCTTCGTCGCCATGGCAGAATCGATGTGCTGATTAACAATGCCGGATACGGCAAGTTCGAAGCTGTTATGGACATGCGCCAAGAAGAGTTTCAGGACATGATGGACGTCAATTATATGGGCATCGTGCGCTGTACGCAAGCCGTGCTGCCGGGGATGCTGGAGCGGGGAGACGGCCAAATCGTGAACATTGCATCCATGGCTGGGAAAATCGGAACGGCCAAATCCACAGCCTATTCGGCTACCAAGCATGCCGTGCTTGGGTTTAGCAATTCACTCCGGCAGGAGCTGCGGAACACGGGCATAACCGTGTCTACGGTAAACCCGGGCCCCATTGATACCCCGTTCTTTTCCTTGGCAGATCCGACAGGCGGTTATGTCAACAATGTGAGCTGGTTCATGATGAAGGCCGAATATGTTGCGGATCAGGTTGTGAAGCTGGTGAGAAAGCGCAAGGAAGAACTCAATCTTCCGACGCTTGCCTCATTTGGCATCAGGCTGTATCAGCTGTTTCCAAGGTTTGCAGACCGCGTGTCTTACAAATGGATGAATAAGAAATAACAGCTGCGGCGCTATAACGCTTCCGTTTCGGCAACAAGCTCCTGAAGCAGCGCAGTGGCTTGTTTTGTTTTTTCTGTATCTGATGAGAGCAGTGTGATTACCTGGTCCAAGCGTTGCTTGTAATTTGCCGGCTTGATGGGAAAGGTTTCGATCATGGCCACCGCACGCTTCTCATTGATGCAGTACAACTCATTTTTGGCAAACAGCACTTGATTCAAGCACGAAATGCAGCGGAAGCAGTGACCGGTAACATAAGTGATATCATCGCTGGCAGCTGTTTTATCCGCAAACATCAAGGAGAAGGATGCTTCGAAGGTAAAGAAGCCGACCATCGCATCCTTTAATGTTTTTGGATAAGGAACCGTTTTGGCTTTCAAGGTCTGTATTCGGTTATCCGAATCTGAGAGTATACGACAAATCGCAAGTTCCCCCATATACATCACATTCAGATAGGCATGCGGATGTCCGGTTTGGTAATGGGCTGACACCAAGCCTGCGGAACAGTCGTCGATGATGCCGGACACGCGGTGTACATCACGGAATAAGAAATCCACATGATAACCCTCGATCACTAACCATCCGCCCCCGTTAACCCAGGCACCCCATTCGCCAAATGGAGTGATAATCCCATCCCGATGCTCGTCATCTAATTTCTGCGCCACCCTAGCGATGTTCTCCACCTTAAATCCTTGTGATTCATCGTAATAAATGCCGATATCGATATCGGAATCCGGTTTGGCGGTTCCTTTAGCTCTGGATCCCCCGAGTACGACCCCTATAACGCCGGGCACCTCCCGAAGTTCTTCTGTTATCCGCTGGATTAAACGATCAACTTGTGAAGTCATGTACCTTCTCCTCCTTTATATGTTTTATACGGAATCGATTTTACCCTTATGTATACCTTAGCCTCATGGATTCAATTTTCTCCCGGGTCCACTGAACCGCTTCAGCTGGCGAGATGATGGTTGCTTCCTCTCCGAGACGCCACACATAGTCCGAATAGAAGATGACGTCGGTTGCTGGTATTTCAAGCTGAACGACTCCGCTACCATCTTTGTTCTTATCGATGTGGGGACCGAGGCGAGTATCCGTTTCAAGCAGCCAAACCCCTTTAGAAGTTAATTGTACCTCAAACGGCTTCATTTCCCCATTCCCGGTTTCCGGTATGTCACGCAGCGTTTGGTTAGCGATATCTTCACGGATCGCGATGGATGCATTGGGACTGGCCGCAATGATCCGGTCGACTCTGAACTGTCTGATATCCTCTTGAGTGAAACAGTAGGCCGGACAATACCAGTAGCCCGAGCTTGCATACAAACCGATAGGCTGAATATGCCGCTGGCTGCTTCCGGCGGATGAACGATAGGAGATGGTGACCGCTTGCCGAACCATGACGGCTTCCATTAGCGTTTGTAAAATCTCGGTGGACATCGCACGGAATGGACTGTGAATCATAACGCGGTCCTTAAGACGGTCGATCTGCTCCTTGGTATCTGCCGGCAAATAATGATAGAACTTGTGGAGTGCCGTGGCGGCTCCGTCACCGAATGGCAGCGTGCTGAAATAGCTTAGGGATTGGCAGGCAAAAAAGATGGCGATCGCTTCGCTTTCCGTAAAACTGATCGGCGGCAGCATCCGCTCCTGCAGCAATCTGTAGCCACCGCCTCGACCTTGCACAGAGTAGATGGGAACGCCGAGCCCGCTCAGCTCATCCAAATCTCTTGAAAGGGTCCTGACGGAGAGACCGAATTCATCGGCCAGCTCTTTTACGGTAAACGATTTTTTTGCATTGATCATCATCATTAATTGAATCAGGCGCTGGGATTTCTGCATAGAACTACCTCCGTCTCATATCATTTATTTTATCTTATTCTCTAAATAAGACAACATTTGTCTTGTTTGAAGGATATGATGTTCTCAAGAAGCAAGGGTTTACGATGAATCCTTGGAACAGGGTCCTTTATGGGAGGAGAATATAGAATGAAACAAGAAAGGTTTAAAGAAGAGCTGGGATTTGTTTTTATTCATGGAGCAGGATTGAACGGAGGAGTATGGGATTTCGTTGTAGAAGGGCTGGGTCATCCGTGTTTGAAAGTGGATTACCCATTGCGGGATGGGTCTGAGATATCCGGACATCATTTGGCGCTGGAGGATTACGTAACCCATATGGCGGAGCAGGTGAGAAAGTGGGGTATAAACAAGTTTGTCATTGTTGCGCATTCCCTGGGCGGGGTTTTGGCTATGGAACTGGCATCCCGGTTCCCGGATCGTATTGCCGGGTTTGTTGCAATCGGTGCGGCCATTCCTAAGCGCGGCGGTTCGTTTGTTTCGGCGCTTCCGTTTCCCCAGAGGGTGATCATGCCGCTCATCTTAAGAACGGCTGGCACGAAGCCGCCCGAATCCGTAATCCGTACTGGGCTGTGCAGTGATCTGCCGGAGCAGCAGGCCTCCCGAATCGTAGCGGAGTTTGTTCCGGAATCCCGCAGAGTCTATACGGATCGCGTTCAAGCGTCTCTTCCCGATGTGCCAAAGCTTTATGTGAAGCTTACCCAAGACAAAGCGTTCGGATTATCCATGCAGGAAAGCATGATAGCCAATCTGTCTGCGGATGGGGTGGAAAGCCTCAGCACCGGCCATCTGCCTATGCTGAGTGATCCCCGTGGAGTCCAGCGGATTCTGGAAGGCTTCGTAAATCAAGTGAAAGCCAGCCGTTACCCTGTTATCTCATCATAATCTGTTCCCGTCTCGGTCCGACGGAAATCGTCTTAATGGGAACGCCAATGGACGATTCGATGAACTGCACATATTGCTGTGCGGCTTCCGGGAGCTCGTCAAAGGATCGGATATGCGACAGGTCACACTTCCAGCCCTTCAGCGTTCTCAGAACAGGCTTGGCAGACTGCAGATCGGCCGTTACCGGAAAATGGTCAATGATGCTTCCGTCTTCTAATTCGTAGCCAACGCATACGGGAATGTCATCCAGATACCCCAGTACGTCAAGGTTGGTGAGAACGGCTTCGGTAGCTCCCTGTACCATACAGCCGTAACGGGTGGCTACCGTATCAAACCATCCCATTCGTCTTGGCCGGCCGGTCGTAACCCCGTATTCACCTGCATCGCCGCCAAGGCGGCGGAGTTCATCTGCTTCATCCCCATGCAGTTCGGTTACGAAGGGGCCAGCGCCGACGCAGCTTGAATAAGCCTTAACAACGGCAATGACTTGGCTGATGGCGTACGGCGGCAGTCCTGCTCCGACCGGCGCATAACCTGCCAGCGTGGAGGAGGAGGTGGAGAACGGGTAGATCCCGTGATCCGGGTCCCGCAGTGCCCCTAATTGGCCCTCCACGAGGATAGGGTCGCCTTTCATATAAGCTTGCTGCAGCAGCGTGGTGGTATCCTCGATATACGAAGACAGGAACTGGAAGGACTCCAGCAGTTGCTTGACCATCTCATCAACGCTTAGCGGATCTCTCCCGTAAAGATGCTGCAGCTGCACGTTCTTGATGGCGAGCATTTGCTCGAGCCGTTCACGAAGTCGCTCGGGGTGGAACAGATCAGCGACCTGAATGCCCAGCTTTGCATATTTATCCGCATAGAATGGCGCGATCCCGCGTTTCGTAGAACCGAATCCCCGGGCACCGAGCCGTTCTTCTTCCAGTTCATCCAGCAGCCGATGAATAGGAAGCACGACTTGGGCGCGCTCCGATATAAACAGTTTGGGGGCGGGGATGTTCCTTGCTTCCAGCTCCTGCAGCTCCTTGATCAATACCTCCATATCCAAAGCCGTTCCAGGACCGATGATATTCGTTACGTTTGGATAGAATACACCCGATGGCAGCATATGCAGCGAAAACTTCCCATAATCGTTAATAATGGTGTGCCCTGCATTGCTCCCTCCCTGAAATCGAACGACATACGACGATTGCGCCGCAAGAACATCCGTCATTTTTCCCTTGCCTTCATCTCCCCAATTGGCTCCTACTATGGCTGTGACTGTCAAAACGTGTTCGCCTCCTACGGTCTTTTTCATTTACAGGGCTCATTATATGAGTAAAATTATCATAAATAAAATTGATATTAGTAATAGTAGACATTAGTTTCAGTTATGTTATACGATTCTGTAGAGAAGAATACGGATAACGGATGATTTCTAAGTTGATCTTTCAATGAAGGTTCCCGTTATCATTTGATAAAATCGAGGTCATCATGATGGAAATCAATATGGAGTGGTATCGTGTCTTTTATTGGACCGCACGGCTCGGCAGTTTATCGAGGGCAGCGGAGCATCTGCATATCACCCAGCCGGCCGTCAGCCATACCATTAAGCATTTGGAGGGAACGATCGGAGGACCGCTGTTCTTTCGGACAACCAAGGGGGTTAAACTCACGTCGGAGGGTGATGTGCTGTTTCGCTATATCGAGCAGGCCTTCAGCTTTATCGAGATCGGGGAAAAGGCGATTGCGGACATGCATAATTTGCATAGCGGCGAAATCAATATCGGAGCAAGCGATACGCTGTGCAAGTATTACTTGCTGCCGCATTTGGAGTATTTCCACGCCACCTATCCGGATATTCGCATCCGCATCTCCAACCGCACAACCCCGGAAACGTTGTCCCTTCTCAAGGAAGGGAAGATTGATTTTGGCATCGTTCATTTACCGGCTTCCGATAAACAAATCGACTTTCGCGCGAGTTCCCCGATTCATGATTGTTTAGTTGCCGGTAAATCATTTGCGGAGCAGGCCAAGTCACAGCACCCGTTGTCCCTTCACGATATTCAGAACTACCCGCTGCTGATGCTGGAGAGGGGCGGGAGCACAAGAAAGTATGTTGATCAATATGCTGAGCTGCAGGGAGTGACGCTAAAACCCGAGTTCGAGCTTGGCAGCATTGAGCTGCTGGTACAGTTTGCCCGGAGCGGCTTTGGAATGGCTTTTGTCATTCGCGACTATGCTAACGAGGAATTGCAAGCAGGTCAGCTGATTGAGGTGCCGCTCCATCCGCCGATTCCCGAGCGCAGCATAGGAATTGCAACGCTTCGAGGTACTCCGCTATCTGCTGCCGCCAAATCGTTTCTTTCTCTTTTGCCTTAAACAGGTAGGGGATCAAGCCTATTCGAATGGCCATGTATAAAGTGCTGTTCACTGCCGTTTAGGATGTTTGATTTGGTGAGGACTCCTGTTTTGGCATATAATGAAAAAGAGCGAACAAGACTGTTTAGGAAACACGCCTGCTACCACCACTATTAAAGTAAACAAACCACATGTATCGGAAGGTTTTTCTAGCGATATCAGGCAGAAGCGCTTTGGAATGATAGACTTCTGATATCTAAAAAAAGGATGGACTAACATATGACTGCAACTACATTTCATACATTAGGAATAGCCGAGGATTTGTCCTCCAGATTAACGGAGTTCGGCATTGTCACGCCTTCTCCCGTTCAGGCTGAGGCGATTCCGCCCATACTCGAAGGCAAGGACGTGCTTGCGACTTCCCAGACAGGCACAGGAAAGACGCTTGCCTATCTGCTGCCTATGCTTCAGGGCATCGATCCGGAGATCAAGGGAGCTCAGAAATTGATTCTTGCGCCGACGCAAGAGCTTGCCGTACAGATTGTGAGAGAGAGCGAGCGTTACGGGGAAGCCCGCGGAATCGGTGTGCTTGGTCTTATCGGCGGTGCCGCAGCCAAGCGTCAGATTGAGAAGCTTAAGCTGCATCCGCAGCTGATCGTAGGAACACCGGGACGTGTGCGGGAACTGATCGAAATCCGGAAACTGAAAATGCACCAAGTGACTACGATCGTAGTGGACGAGGTGGATCAGGTGTTTAATCTGGGCGGCGCCGGCGATGTGGATCGTATTCTGCGCAGTGCATTACGTGACCGTCAATTGGTGTTCTTATCTGCCACGGTAAGTCCGGAAACGGCAGAGCTCGTTAAGAAGGAGATGGATCAGCCGGTCGAAATCGGGATTGATCCGGAGCAGCGGACGCCGTCCGCGCTGGAGCATTATTATTTTGTGACGGAAGAGCGTGACAAGTTGGACATGCTGCGCCGCGTGGTCCGGCATTACAATCCAGACCGTGCGATTGTCTTCGTCAATGCCACCGAGAATTTGGCAGAGGTTGAAGCGAAGTTGAACTACCTCGGCTTAAATGCGGCTGCCATCTATGGTGATGCCGACAAGATGACTAGAAGCCGGGTTCTGAATTCGTTTAGAGAAGGGCGTACCAAGCTCTTGGTCGCTAGCGATGTCGCTGCCCGCGGACTTGACATCGAAGGACTCGGCATGGTGATCAATTACGATCCTCCTATTGATGCCGAGCATTACACACACCGCGCAGGACGCACTGGACGCATGGGGCGGAGCGGCATGGCGATAACGCTCGTAACGGACCGTCAGACGTTTATCATGCGCAAGTTCAATCGCGAGCTGGGCATATCGATCGAAGAACGCGCCCTTTATGGCGGTAAGGTAAGAGCCCCGCGTTCAACACCAGCCGATCGAGGACATGGTCCACGTGGGTCAGCCGGGGATACTGCCCGTAAAGAGAAACCAGCCCGAAAGCCTGCTTCCACCAGCGCCAATGGAAAGGCGGGAAGCGGAAAGGCATCGGGTCAGCGTCAGAGTGAAAGGGAGCGGGACCGCAAGAACAAGGGCGCTCCGAAATGGTTGAAGAACAAGCCTCCACGGAGCTAATACTCCATAAACGCGAAGCTTGTAACCGGTATGTTGTTTTCGGGTCCGATTCAGCGGATGTGGTCGAAATCCATAAGGACCGGACTTTTCAGAATAAGAGGTGATTGATAATGAGTGAACAGCCGGTATTGTCTGTTCAAGGATTAAGCGGCGGGTATAGCATGAACCGACCGGTTCTGCATGACGTAACCTTTCAGGTTGAACCGGGTGAGATGGTAGGTTTGATCGGCCTGAACGGCGCGGGCAAGAGTACCACGATGAAGCATATTCTCGGGCTGATGAATCCGCAAAAAGGGAGTATTCAGGTTCAAGGGAAGAGCCGCACAGAGCATTCGGAAGCTTATCACGGCGCCCTGGCGTTTGTTCCTGAATCCCCGCTGCTGTATGAGGAGATGACGGTACGCGAGCATCTGGAATTTACGGCCCGTTCCTATGGCGTATCCCATGAAGATTATGAGGCGCGTTCGGAGCAGCTGGCGAAGATGTTCCGTATGGAAGAGAAGATGGACAGCCTGTCCACGCATTTATCCAAGGGTATGCGCCAAAAAGTGATGATCATGTGCGCGTTCGTAGCCAGACCGTCGCTGTACATTATTGATGAGCCCTTCCTTGGGCTTGATCCGCTAGGGATACGTTCGCTTCTTGACTTCATGCTGGAGCTGAAGGCGTCCGGCGCTTCGGTCTTGCTGAGCTCTCATATTCTCTCCACGATTGAGAATTATTGCGACCGGTTCATCGTGCTGCACCGCGGCAGCATCATTGCTCAGGGGACGCTGAAGGAAATTCAGGATCAAGCCGGAAGACCCGGCATGTCGTTGGAGGAGCTGTTTAATGTGCTGATTCAGGACGGTAACGGCGAATGAATCTGCGTGAGCTGTATGTCAAACGACGCGGACAGTTCTGGGGTGAAATTTTCCCCTATCTGGGTTATGTCATACAGAGCGGGGTAGCCGTCGTATTTCTGTTCGTGCTGATTGCGTTCGCTGCCTGGTACACCGCACTACTGCAGAATATTCCACCAGATCTGCCGATTCGCTGGATCATGATGATCATCCTTGTGCCTCTCATGATCAACAGCAGTATCCGCACGTATCTGCGTTCGGCGGATACGGTGTTCCTCATTCCGCAGGAATCCCGGATGAAGGAATACTTCCGTAAAGCGTGGTTCAGCGGCGTCATTTATAAAATCATCGGTTTAGGACTGGTGATGTTAATTCTATGGCCTCTATACATACGCAGCGATGTTTCGCCAAAACCGCTGCTCGCTACGTTTGTTGTTCTGACGCTGTTTAAATTGCTGTCCAGCTATGGGAGCTGGAAGGAGCAACTTATGGTGTCAAGGAACGCGGCAGCAGCCTACCGGGCACTCCGCTGGATCGTTCCGGCGCTGAGCTTAGCCGCCTGGTTATGGCATCCACCGGGCCGCGCCCTCCTATTTATGGCTCTGCTCGGCCTCACGTATGTTGCCGCCTTGTCAGTCCCCGTCAAGCATTTGGTCGCTTGGGAGCGATTAATCGCCGTCGATGAGAGACAGGCGAGCCGGGTGATGATGGTGCTGAGCTGGTTCGTGAATGTGCCTCAGCGCGGGCAGCGTGTCCATGTGCGGAAATGGCTGTCAGGATGGGGCAAGGGATTGGCGTGGAAGAAGGAAAGCGCCTATCGATTTCTTCTTATTAAGAGCCTGACGCGCAGTGATATTCTGGGTATACTGATTCGGGTCGGACTGCTGGGTGCCTTTCTTGTGTGGGCAACCCGGGAGAGTCTGGTATCGGCGATTGTGTATTTGATCAGCCTGATGATCATCGGACTCCAGCTGTCTGCACTGCGAAAGCTTCATCCGGAATCGTTCTGGCTGCATGTCTACCCGCTTCCGGAAGGAACGCGTCGCGACAATGAAGGGAAGCTCATCTTCCAGGTGCAGCTGTTCTGGGCTGTCCTGCTGTGGCTCCCGCTCATTCCGGGCATTCTTAGTGCCCCCGGGCGTATATTGGGTACGCTGGTTGCAGGTATCGTGCTTGTATTTCTGTTCCGAAGCGCTGCTGCTCGGAAGAGCCGGCGTGAAGACGATGACGACGAATAAATGGGAAAAGGCCGGGACGTTAGCGTCCCGGCCTTCTATTGTCATTTATAGTATGGGTTATTCCGTTTGCAGAAATCGCAGTGCGTGGTGTGGCGAGCTGCGATTTCTGTTCGGCTGTTATCTAGTTGTCATTATACCCAGAAAGAACGAGTGATGATAACGAGCAGGATAAAGAGAACCAGGATTGCTCCAACTCCGTATCCACCGCCGTATCCGCCGTATCCACCATGTCTTACTTCTTCAACTGCACCCATGTTCATTCCCCTTTCAGTTCGTTGATTTGTAGTACACGGTATTGTATGTAGCTAATCGTCTATGTGTATGGGCGAGCGTTTATTTGTGACAGAAGAAAAAATGAAGGTGCTGTCTACAAAGTAATGTTCCAAAAGCGATTGATGGTTCGGAAATCCGGACGCTGTTTCTGGCAATCCACATGAACATGACATTCTCGCGAACGGCTTTGGCGATCTGACGAGAAGAGTAGATCCGTTTGTGGGGGCAACAGCGATGGGAGGAACGATTCGTACATGAAGCGTCTTCTAACAGCAAGAAGGGGGCCTTCATTTATGTTAGGATGGGAAATAATCATGGGGAAATGGGGGGATGAGATGAAAATACATAATAGGTTGAATCAGATTAGAGTAGAGAACAAATCAACTACAAAACAAAAAGTCTTTTCAATAGTAAATGCAATCATGATCGGAGTTATTTTGGGTTTAGCAGCAAAACTTGTGGATACTCCGGTTATCAACCCCGTATTTGACAATATCGGTGGACGTCTTGGTATATGGGTTTTTGTTGCAACGCTTTTATCGGTTTTTAGCTACTCGCCCAAATTAGCAGCTGTAAAAATATTCGCCTTTTTTGGATCGATGCTTACCGTTAATTATGCTTACACCGTGCTTGTTCTACACTTTTTCCCAGAGAGAGCCATTGTCTTTTGGGGTATATGCGCGGTGATATCTCCTGTCTGCGCTTATATTATGTGGTATGCGCGTGGAAATGGATTGTTTTCTCATATGGTTTCGGCGCTTCCCATCACAGCTTTGCTGTCAGAAGGGTTTGAATTACGTCATGCTTACTTACCCATTCACACTCATTACTATTTAATCCCATGGCTTATGGGAGTATATCTAATGATGATCTTAATTTTATTACTTATCATTCCTAAAAATAAAATGCAATTTGTAGTCGTTTTACCTATAGCCCTTATATTGTCTTTTATCATGATATATTTTAATGTTTTAGGTCGGATATTTGGTGGAATGAACGGTGTATTGTAGGGGTGTTCCTGAACATAAATAATGCCCTCCCGACTTCCTACAGGGAAGTGAGAGGGCTGAAGAGTTTAATGTTCTCGTTATTTGGAGCTTATATCTTCTTCAGATACAGCGGATCATTAAGCCTTCTGCAGGTCCTGAATCCCTTTGTGGACCAGGTCGAACAGATCCTCCAAATACTCCTCGTCAATACAAGAGAAGGCGATCCGGAGATCATGCTCGCCAAGGGCGATGGTTCCTACGCCATACTCATGGATGAGATGGGAACGGAGCTCCTCGGCATTTACCGTGTTCAGCTTCAGGCACATGAAGTAGCCGGAGTTGAACGGATAGTATTCCCATACATCACCGTATTTGCCGCTGTCGAGAATGGACTTGACTTTGTTGGCGCGGCCTTTCATGATGACGAATTTCTCTTCCTTCTGTTCGTGGAATTCCGGCGCCTTCAGCGCCTCCAGAACAAAGGTTTGCGAAGGGTGGGAGGCGCTGGATATCGTTGCCCGGATAATGCCGAGCGTTTTCTGCTCCAGTGCGTCCAGCACGTCTTTATCTTCTGCCGCATACGTGATAAAGCCGACACGGAATCCCCATACGAATTCTTCCTTGGTCGCACCGTCGACCTTCACAGGAAGCACGCGAGGGTGAAGGCCTGCCAGACGTCCGAAGAGCGATTCCTTCAGCGAATCTTCAAAGAACAATCCAAAATACGCATCATCGGTAACGACGACAATATTCATGCCAGCTTCGGCGGCTTCCTGGATCGCGGACACGATGGCAGCCCCTTCCTGAGCACCAGGCGTATAGCCCGTCGGGTTGTTCGGGAAGTTCAGCAGAACGACCGCTTTGCCTTTATCCTTCTGGCTGAGCAGAGCCTGACGAAGTCCTTCGGCGTTAAATTTCATATCGTCCGTAAAGAGAGGATAGGTTACATGAATGCCATGGCGGCGAATGCCGAATGTCAGCTCGTAATTCTCCCAGTTCTTATCGGGATAAATCACGGCGTCCCCTTCATCCACGAATAAATCGGCTACGATGCTAAGACCATGCGTCAGCGCATTCGTGACGATGGGATTGCTGAAGCTCTTGCCTTCAAGCGAAGGGTTCTCCTGAATCATCTTGTTTCGCCATACGGAGCGCAGCTCCGGCTTGCCTGCCGGAGGGGCATACGGGTACAGATCCTTCGGCTGGTAAGCCGAAAGTTTGTCCTGGATGACGCCCAGATGCATCGGGACTCCGCCTTCGGTTGCAATACCGATCGTAGCGTTATATTTTTTCGCATGGCTCGTTGCTTCCGCAGATTGGCTCAGGATGCCTTCTTTCGGGAAGTAGATTTCTTTGCCGAGTGTGGAGAGCATGTCGTACACATGCGGATTGCCGGCTTGCATTTTTCCATTCAATTGACCAACCAATGGGTTCATGAACTGATTCCTTCCTTCCGAATACTTTTGGTTAAGGTAAGTGTAGGTGACAAGTTGCCTTTACGTTTTCATTGCCTAACATTATACCACTTAGCCCAGTAACCGTCACGGATAATTGTAACGCTTTAACGCGGTCCAGGATGATACTTGCATATCAGTCCGGCGGTTTCTTTATCCCGTTCTTTGCCCCGGCATTCAAGCCCTTCGACTACGGTCTGAAGCGAATCCGGCTTCAGGTTCTGGCCGAACTTGAACTTGGCGCTCATTCGCTGCGGAGCGAGTTTGATGACCGCTACCCCTTTCAGTCTCGGGATATAAGCCCGGTCATTCGCGTCAATGGCGCGGTATCCGCCTTCAGGCTGCAGTTTTGTCATCAGTGCCTCCATCGCAAGAGCCTTTTCCTCCAGATCATCCACGATCACCACCTCGCCGATCGCCGTTACGCTTTTGAAGTAAGCCGTAGCCGGGCAGGCCATCTCCGGATCGGAGAAATAGGAAGGGATCAGTGCATACTCATCAGCTATGGTAAAGCACACGGCGGGCATCCGGCGCAGATGATCCATTTTTTCACCCATCCGGCTGCCGTGAAAATAGAACGCTCCGTTAACATAGGCAAAGTTCAATGGCGTTACGCGCGGGATTCCCTCTTCATCGGCTGTTCCAAGGAAACCAAAGCTCATGCCGCTGAGGAAATCCTCGATCTCTTGTTGATCCTCCATCGCAAATTCGTCTCTTCTCATGGTTAAACGCTCCCCCTATCATTTTGAATAACAGTTTACGATGAATATTGACAAGGAAAAAGCACCAATTTAGAGTAATTTATATAGTCCAATTGTATATCAAGAATGATAGGAGTCGTCATGATGGAACTGGGATTGCCGTTCGAGACGTATGTGGAACAATATCGATATAAATATTTGGCTCTATACCACGCGATTCGTGCTGCCATTCATAGCGGCAAGCTGCCGGAAGGAACCCGCCTTCCCGCCACACGCGAGCTGGCGAAGCTGTATGGGGTGTCCAGAGGATCGGCCGCGCAGAGTTATGACATGCTGATGGCCGAAGGTTATGTTGTGTCCAGGCAGGGCAGCGGAACTTACGTGGCGGAAGGGATAGCTATGGAAGAACAGCCGCCGCTGGTCGAGGGAGCGCCGGGGCTCTCTGCATGGGGGCAACGACTGGTGAGCCAAAGCGGGGATTATACCTCGGCACAGATGCTGCTGAGAGAACCTCCCCCAGGTACAATTTCATTCGCGAATGCACGGATGCCCATGGAGGATTTTCCGTATTCGGAGTGGAGGAGCGCGTTATCCTATGCAGGTGGAAGCGGGGGGGGCGAGCTGCAGAACGGAGCGCCGCCGGAGGGAGATCTCGAACTGCGCCAGGCGATAGCCGGACACCTGCGTTTTACGCGGGGAATCCAGGCCGACCCCGAGCATATCGTGATCTTCAGCGGATCCATGCAGGGGCTAGTCCTCATGTTTCAACTGCTGGTTGATCCTAGCGATCAGGTGGTCATGGAGGATCCGGGCTATCAAGGAATCTATCGGGGCATCAGCCTGAGCGGCGGGATTCCGCTGCCATCCCCTGTTGACGATGCCGGATTGATACCGCGTGACTGGGACGCCGGTCTGCTTGTCGTAAGCCCCAGCCGTCAATACCCGACGGGAGCGGTGCTGCCGCTGGAGCGAAGACGGGCGCTGCTGAATTGGGCGCGAAGCCGTCAGGCTTTTATTATCGAGGATGATTACGACAGTGAGTTCCGCTGGGACGGCAAGCCAATTGAGCCCTTGCGGATGCTGGATAACGAGGGACGTGTCATCTTCGTCGGTTCGTTCTCCAAAACGATGTTCACCGGGCTCCGCATCGGGTATGCCGTGCTGCCCCCAAGCCTGGTTGAGGCGGTTGTGCAGGCTAAGGCTCTGTACGAGCCGATCTCACCAGCCGTATTGGAGCAGCGCGCGCTGGCGTGCTTTATTGTGCGAGGGGGTTACGGTCGGCATCTTAGAAGAATGACTCGGCTGTATGGTGCACGGTATGAGGCGCTTCGCCAGGCGATGGATACGCATGCCTCCGAACTGTTTCGTCTTCATCCCGGCGATGCCGGCCTGCATGTTTATGCGAACTGGCTGCGTTCCGAGGAAGAGCATGCCCAGTTCCAAGAAGCTGCCCGCAAACGCGGTGTCATGTTTCGGGATGCATCGGTATATCATCGTATACCCGGATTGCCTGCCGCATGCTTTGGCTTCTCGCATCTGGACATAGCCAGCATTGAAGAAGGGGTTACCCGGATTGCGCAGGCATGGCTGGACATGCAAAAAACATAAAAAACGGGTATGATGGAAAAGAGGTCAATTTTTGAATGAGATGAGGGGGTTATGACGTGATGCTAAATGCATCGCCGTCTTCTTTTATAATCATGTCTGCGCTTGCCAAAATCGTATGTGAGCCAGGCTGGAAATGGCAAAAACGCGAAAGACCCATGCAGAATTATGATTTGTTCTATGTATGGAGCGGTGAAGGCACGGTCGAGCTCAATGACGAGCCCTTTGCTGTGGGAAAAGGAAGCTGCTTCCTGTTCCGACCAGGAGATCATACGAGTGCGACGCACAATCCGCAGAAACCGCTCGTATTGACATATATCCATTTTGATGTGGCCGACCCGGTGCAACATATCCCTGCATCCTATCGCAAGCTGACGGAAACGATGGATTTTGAATATTTGCTCGCGCGCTACGTGCGTTTGTATCTGGACAAGCCCTATGGATCATTGGAGGAGGGGCAGCTTATTCTGAAACAGCTGATGATTCATCTGCTGCGTTCGGATCTTGCTGAGCCGGTGGTCAAAAAAGCAAGCAATCAGCTGTCAGAGGCTATCCATGAAATCGCAAATTATGTCCGTCAGCACCCGGGGGTTCCCCATCGGGTAGAGGATTTGGCCGCTAGAGCGGGGTTGTCCCCCCGTTACTTCTCGATCAAGTTCAAGGAACTGATCGGCACGCCGGTGCAATCTTACATCATTCAGATGCGGATCGAGCGAGCGCAGCATCTGCTGCTGCATCAAGGCATGAACGTAACGGAGGTAGCCGACGCGCTGGGTTACCGGGATATTTTCTTTTTTAGCCGGCAATTTAAGCAGTACACGGGCAAGAGCCCGTCCGAGATTCGGTGATTCCCTCGCCCTTCCATAACTTACCTGATTGGTGGGAGGGGTTAATGGTTTCATAACAAGCGATTTAGGGTAAAAAACGAGATACAGTTTTATTTTATGAAGGGGGGGGAGAGAGGAATGAGCCCAAGAAGACGGGTGCGTGGACGTTTCTTCAGCCGTGGTGGCTGCGCTATTTTCAGAAATCGCTTGCGCCGCATGAAGACAACGACTCAGGATCATCAGGATGTATGGTTTTAATTGAGACCTGGCCTACATACGGGTGGCGTTGAATCCCGTTATCATATACGCTTTTCTCTGGATGAACGCAAAAGGGAGCTAAATGGCTCCCTTTTTTCGATATGTTTTGGGGTCCCCGCAAAGTATTTGGAATAAGCATCGAAGCATAGGCTCCACTTTGTGGGGCTATTTAGTGGATACATATGTGGATAGGGGCTCTGATTGCGTTGTAAAAGGATGCATATACGGATAGGGATTCTGACGTTGCGAAATTTTGTTATATTAGGGATAAGCATAAAGCGTTGAAGGCAGGGTTTAAGAAAAAATGGCCGGGCAGGCATTTCAAATAACGGAAGGGTGATGGGAGTGAAGGAGAGAGTGGCATTGGCCGAGCAAGCGGTGATCCGGTGGTAACGACAGGAGCAGGAAAGGTTGCGCTGATCACGGGCGCGTCGAGCGGGTTCGGACTGCTCATCAGCTTGGAGCTGGCAAAAGCAGGTTATGACGTGGCAGCGGGTCTGCGCAGGCCGGAGGCGGCTGCAGAACTGTTGGCCCGAGCCGAACAAGCCGATGTTGTCGAGCGCATTCATGTATTTCAGCTGGATATCTGTATGGAGGAACAAGTCAAGGCTGCTGCCTTGGAGTTAGAGCAGAGGTATGGCCGCTTGGACGTGCTGGTGAACAATGCCGGGGAGGCGGTAGGCGGTATGGTGGAGGAAGTGCCGCTCAGCGGCTGGCGAAAGCAGATGGAGACGAATTTTTTCGGGACCGTATCGGTGACACAGCATATGCTGCCGCTGCTCCGGCGAACTGGAAAATCCAAAATTATTCTCATGAGCAGCATTAGCGGCGTGGTCGGATTTCCGGGTTATGGACCCTATGCGTCATCCAAATTTGCGCTGGAAGGGTTTGGCGAAAGCCTGTCCATGGAAGTGATGCCCTTTGGCATTGATGTTGTGCTGATCCAGCCTGGTGCCTATGGTACGCCGATCTGGAACAAAAGTTTTGGGGAGCTTACGGTGAAGGAAGGATCACCCTACAGCGGTCTGCTGAAGGGCGTGCTGGACTATTCCGAGCGGACAGCCAGAGGAAGCGGGGATCCGCAGGAGGTAGCCAGGCTTGTGGCAAAAATCGCGTGCATGTCCAAACCAAGGTTCCGCTATATGCTGCCCCGAGGCACGCGGCTGACCGCATGGATCAAGGGTGTACTGCCGGATCGGCTGTTTCAGCGGATCATTTATCGGGTGCTGGGCCGGCGTTAATCGCTCATGCAGCCAATGATTTATGGCCTTAACTTGTCATACGATGTTTGGTAAGGTAAATGGATGGAATTACCCTTTTCTGGCTGGGGACGGGTGAAGCAAACCGAGCAGTTCTCCCATCTTCACCTTGGAGCCGGGTTCCAGGTCACCGCGAGGGGTAAACGTGCCGTTCTCCGTCAAAAGCACAACTGTAGAGCCGAATTCAAAGTACGCGAGTTCATCGCCGATTTCGTATTTCTTCACGTTCTCGTCAGCATAACGGATGCTGCTTACGTTCATGGCTCCGACCTTCACGACGGCAACTTCGCCGAACTCATGCGCAATATAGGTAATGAGGCGCTCATTGCGGCTGAGCACATTCCGGATATGGGTCATCGCAAAATCGTTCACGGGGTAAACGCGTCCCTTCAAATGCTCGCTTTCCGCCTGAACACCGGTTACCGGGGAATGAATGCGATGATAGTCGGTCGGGCTTAAATACAATACAAATGCATAACCGTGGATGTAGTTTTCCATTCTCGGTGATTTCGCGAGCAGCTCGCTCAAGGTATAATCCTGTCCCTTAACGCTCAGAATGGTACCGGCGTTGACGACGCCCATTGCCGAAATTGTGGCATCGACTGGGCTTACCATGGCGTCGGCGGTGTCATCTATGGCGCGGAGGCCTATTTTTAACCGGCGGGAAAAGAACTCGTTCAGTGAGCGGTATTCGTTGATTTCTTTCTCCGCTTCGTGCGCCGGAATTTGATAAATTCGTATGAATGCAGGTATTAGATGACGGCTCAGCCGGCTGTGGGAACAATGCCCCATGATTCGGGACAGCCACTTGCGGGAAGACAGCTCAGTCATCAGACGCAGCAATTGTTTAGCCATGTCATTCTCCTTTGTGCATAGGTGTCAGCAATAAACGTTGGTGGAAAAGCCAATCACTCTGATATTGACATAGAATGAGATGGAAATCAATAAATAGCCATTTTTGAAAAAAGGTTCTTGCTTATTCCGGAGTGAATGTGTATTTTAAAGTTAACATAAAACCGAATAGGAATACGGGGGCTTGAGTGAATCAGGCTGAGATTGCAGCTGTTATCCGCTGTTGACCGTTAATCTGAACTGGGTAATGCCAGCGTAGAGAATATCCGACCCTGCCTACATAGGGCCTATTTTTCCGTCTGCGCGTTTTTCCAGACGGTTTTTTGTTGTGTTTACACAAAAATAGAGGTGGAGAGGGGAATGTGTTGTTATGGGAACGTCTGTGCAAGAGAAGTTGGGGGTTCAGCCCCGAAAAGGACTGCGGTTAAGCGATATTTTGGTTACGGTACTGGTATCACTGGTGCTTGGCGTCATTTATCACTTCTGGGGTTCGGTTTACAATCTGTTAAAACCGCTGTTCTTTGAAGCGGATGAGTTGTTATACGGCATGTGGTTCGCTGCAGCCACGCTTGCTTACTTGTTGATCCGGAAGCCGGGAGTGGCCATTATCGCGGAAGTGGCGGCGGCCCACGTGGAAGTGCTGTTTGGCAGCGGCTGGGGATTGACCCTGCTGCTGTATGGCCTCATTCAAGGACTGGGGGCTGAATTGGTATTCGCGGCGTTCCGTTATCGGAGCACCTCGGCGTGGACGCTGGCGATTGCCGGTGCCGGCGCAGCCATCGGCTCGATGATCATGGACTTCTATTACAGCTATACGGATGACCTGCAGACGTGGATGTTCCTCGCTAAATACGGTATGCGGGTACTTAGCGGCGCCGTCATTGCAGGCCTTCTTATGCTCCTGCTGGCTAAAGCGCTCGACCGTACGGGCGTGACATCCCTGCTCCGTCCTGCGTCGAAGAAGGATTACGAAGCACTGGATGATCCGCGCCATGTCTAATGCCACGGTTAGCCCGGTTTCGGCTCAGTCTGCTGAGATGCTTCCGGAACCGGCCGTGTATGTGGAGGGATTGCGTCTGAAGTATCCGGGCGAGGAGCGATTGATGTTCAAAGACCTCTCCTTCTCGGCTGTCCGCGGGGAGAAGGTGCTGCTGCTCGGTCCGAGCGGCTGTGGCAAATCCACGCTGCTGCAGGTGCTTAGCGGGATGTTTCCCCGCGCAACGGAGGTGCCGATGAAATGCGGGGCCCAGCTGATTCCGCGCTCTTGGGGTTATGTATTTCAAGATCCGGATACCCAGTTCTGTATGCCGTACGTGGATGAAGAGCTGGCTTTCGTACTGGAAAATCTAAGTGTCCCTCGTGACGAGATGAAGGATCGGATGCAAGCGGCCCTGCGCGAGGTGGGGCTTGATCTTGAGGAGCCTCATATGCCGATCGGGCATCTGTCCCAAGGCATGAAGCAGCGACTTGCGCTGGCATCGGCTCTGCTGCTGGAGCCGGAAGTGCTGTTCCTTGACGAGCCGTCTGCGCTGCTCGACCCGGAAGGCAGGGAGCAAATCTGGTCCGCGGTGAAGGCCGTTTCGGAAGGGCGCACGCTGATCATCGTGGAGCACCGGATTGAAGAAATGGCCAAATACGTGGATCGTGTCGTGCTGTTCAGCCCGGATGGGGTGATTCTGGGCGAAGGTCCCCCAGCAGCGATATTCGCTGAATACGAGAAGGAACTTCAAACATATGGAATCTGGTATCCCGGCGTATGGGAAGATTACGAGCAGACCCGGGCGGGCAGAGAGTTGTTTGCTCCTGTCAACGGGCTTGGCGATGAGCTGGGTAATCTCCTGTATGAGGCTGCTCCTCCGTACCCTCAACGTGGAGAGCCTGTCATTCAGCTGGCCGATTTCAGGGGAATGCGATGGGATAAACCTGTCATCACCCTCCCTTCGGCAAAGGTGTTTCCGGGACAATTCATTGCGGTGGTAGGGCCGAACGGAGCAGGCAAAAGCTCGCTGCTGCTCAGTTTGATGGGGCTGCTTCGCACCGAAGGGACCTATGTACTCTGCGGGGAAGAGGTCATTCAGGGCAAACGCAGGAAGGTGCGGAAGAAGAGAGAGCGGCAGCTGCGCCAAATCGGATTCGTGTTTCAGAATCCGGAGCTTCAATTCCTGACGGAACGCATCGGGGATGAGGTGGTTTACTCGCTGCTGGTGGATCATGTGCCGCCGGAAGAAGCGCAGGCGCAGGCCGACCGCTGTCTGGAACGCTTTGGACTGACGGGCATGGAGGCCAGGCATCCGTACCAGCTGTCGACAGGTCAAAAGCGTCGCTTGAGCGTGGCTACGGCCATGGCAAGACAGCCGTCCGTCCTGCTCCTGGATGAGCCGACCTTCGGACAGGATGCGCGGAATACGTTCGCGATTCTGGAGATGTGCGAGCAGCTGCGCCGCGCGGGAACCGCCATTCTCATGGTGACGCATGAAATGGAGATCGCGCAGCGGGTCGCCACGCATATATGGGAAATCCGGGAGGGGCAGTTGACGTCAAGCATGCCTTCCCCCCGATGGTCTGGCGGGATTGCATCCGAGCAGGCGGCTAAGGGAGTGAATGGCGCTGCCGACCCTCATGGTACCTTTGCCGGGGCCGATCAACGCCTCACGGGGGTGAACGCATGAATATATGGAACCCCGTGCGGATCACTTGGCTGCACCGGGCGAATCCGGTGGTGAAGCTGGGACTGATCTGTGCGCTGTTTTTCATGACGGTGTTAACCCATGATCTTGATTTTGTTATGTATCAGGCCTTTATCTTTATGGTCTGCCTCGTGGTGCTCAGCGGGGTGAAGCCGTGGAAAATGCTGTTGTTCTTCATTCCGTTTCTGCTTGCCTTCATATCGTCCGCCTCTTCCATGATGCTGTTCGGTAAGGGGGAGACGATCTGGTGGGAGTGGGGGTTGTTCCGGGTATCGGAAGAAAGCTTCTACCGGGGGCTGCATCTGGGCTTTAAGGGAATTGCCTTTGCCTCGGAGGGGCTGCTGCTCGTTACGACAACGTCCTCGGTGGATTTATTCTACAGCCTGATGCAGAAGCTGAGGCTGGCGCCGAAGTATGCCTACAGCTTCATGGCTTCGATCCGGCTGCTGCCCATGGTGTGGGAGGAATATGTAATCCGCCGCCAAGCCTTGAAGGTACGAGGAGTCCGCCCGATTCGCGGAGTTCGCGGCATGGTCAACCGCGCAGGACTGTATGTGGTGCCGCTGCTGGCGCAGAGTATCCGCCGGGCCCATCGGGTAGCCGCCGCGATGGAGGCCAAGCAATTTGACGGCGATCAGGCGAAGTCCAGGACGTATTATTACCCGTCGCATTACTCGCGCTATGACCTTCTCGTCATAGGTTTACTCGCAGTTGCCGCCTGCTGCGCTTATGCGGCAGCCGGATATTTTCCTTGGTTCGGCATTGGCGACGTACGGTTTGATTAAAGGGTTGTTTTCTCAATGAGAGCCTGCTTAAGGTATATAAGCGGGTTCTTTTTTTATGAGATCAGATTAACTCCAGAGGGCCTAGCTCGCAAGAAAACTTTCTATTGTAAGCGGCGTTCTGGCTCCTGATAAAATGCACGGATCGCGTTTTTCTTCTCACGTATATTTTATAGAAATCATGTCTGGATTTCATGCGGATCGAGGCGTTATAATACTAGCGGTACCGAAAACGTATTTGCAGTACCAGAAGGGGAGTTTGTTCACTTGCGCGAGCGAATATTGAATGAAACAATCCGCTTGATTCAGCGGCAGGGATTTACTTTTACGGTTAGTGATCTGGCCCGCGGCCTTGCAATTAGTAAACGGACGATCTATGAGCACTTTTCATCCAAGGAAGAGATTGTCGAACATATCATCGACGGAATGATCCGGCATATTCAGCAGCGCGAACATGAAATTGCGGGGGATGAGGAGCTTACCGTTCTGGAGAAGATTCATCAGATTCTAATCTGTCTGCCGCAGGAGATGGAGAAGATGGATTTGGGAATGCTGCCGGATCTGAAGCGCTCGCATTATGCGCAATGGGAGAAGTTGGACACCTTTTTCAGAGAGGAATGGGGCATTGTTACTGAGCTGATGGAGCAGGGGATGGCCGAGGGAAGTATCAAACGAATTCATATGCCGCTATTCATTGATCTGTATCTCGGCTCGCTCCATCAGATTTATGATTCGAGGGCAACGGTGAAGCATCAATTGCCGCTAGGGGAGTTGCTGCAGTCCGTCATGGACATCTTATTGTTCGGCATTGCCGCAGAGAAACGGGAGGAGTCTTGAGATTATGCATTGGTTATATTTAAGTTTGGCTATTCTATTTGAAGTGGCTGGGACACTGAACATGAAGCTGTCGGAGGGATTCAGCAAACCGCTGCCCAGCGTGCTGCTGGTGGTGTTCTATATTTGCAGCTTGAGCTTCCTGACGCTGAGCTTGAAGCAGATTGAAATATCCGTAGCTTACGCGATCTGGTCGGGACTTGGCATCATGATCATTACCGTCATCGGTTATATGTTCTTTGCGGAGCAGATTAATGGTCTGAAAATATTCTCGATCCTGCTGATCATCGCGGGGGTCGTTCTGCTGAATCTATCCGGCAGCGCACATGCGCAGGAACAACCAAAGACGCACCAGTCCGGTCACTAAGGGCGATAGAATGAACCGGAATCTGCGGAAGAGCCGTACTCGTGCGGCTCTTGTTCCGCTGCAATAATGTACTATGCCCCGCTTCGCTTCCGGCTCTATAATGGCAAAGGAAATTCCTTTGTTAGGAGCTATCATCATGAATCTATCTTCGTTTTTTATTTACTGTTTTATCGTGGCATTCTCGCCGGGGCCATCCAATATCGTCATATTGTCTTCAGTCCAAAATTCCGGCATGAAGAAGACCTTGCGCTACATCGCCGGTGCCTCCATCGCTTTTTTCTTATTAATCGCCGCTTCGGTCGTATTAGGCCAGCTGCTGTCTACCAGCATGCCGATCATACTGCCGATCCTGCGGATCGTCGGCTGTCTGTTCATGCTGTATCTCACGTATCAAGTATATACCCTGGACGTATCCCGGTCCGGCACTAATCAAACGGCGTCTTTCACGTCCGGCTTTCTGATGCAGTTTCTCAATCCGAAGGTGGTATTGTTCACGCTGACGGTCATTCCCAGCTACGTCATGCCGTATTATACGGCAGGCCCTGTCATCTCGGCGTTTGTTGTCGCGGTATCGTTAATCGGGCTATCCGCGTATATGACCTGGGCCGTGTGCGGTAGCCTTTTTCAAGGAATTATGCAAAAATATCGGAGAACGACCAACACGATCCTGGCTTTGTTTCTGCTGTACTCGGCAATCGTCGTATCCGGCATACCGGAGCTCATAAAGGGGTGATGGAAGATGGAGCAGTTTATTTATAAAAAAGCGGTGGGCATTACGGCGTTGTCCGCGAGCCTGACGGATTTCAAATATAAAAAGCATTATCACGAGGAGTATGCCCTCGGCGTCACGCTGCGCGGCATTCAGAAGTACTCGCTGGACGGCAGTCAGCAGGCTTCTTACCAAAGCGGGGTTATGCTGTTCCATCCGGAGCAGAAACATGATGGCTGGTCCCAGGAACGAACGGGCATCGATTATGTGATGATATACATTCATCCAGAGTTATTCCTGGAATTGATTCAGAAAAAGGATATCGTCCGGTTCCAATCCCCGATTGTCTATCATGCCGGGCTGCGGAAGAGCATCCTGGATGTGACGAGATCCATCTTCACCGGTGAGCCGGAGGCTAGAAGCAGCGAGCTGCTTCTGGGTTTGGCGGGGCATTTTAATGAGGATATTCTGAATCCTGATAGCCGGAAGGACAGTATGTTTACGCGGAAGGCGAAAGATATGATGCAGGATCATCTGGAGCATGTTCTCCGTTTGGACGAATTAAGCGGGGAGTTCGGGATGTCGAAGTATCAGTTCATCCGTACCTTTAAAGCGAATACGGGTCTGTCTCCGTATCAGTATTATCTGAATTGCAAAGTGGAGCACGCCAAGCAGCTGATCGAGGACAGCCGGGATGTATATCAGGCCGTTACCCAGTGCGGCTTCACGGATCTTGCCCATTTGAATCGGCATTTTAAGAATGTGTACGGCACGACGGCGTTTGATTATATGTCCCATCTGGATAAGTAAAAGCGGGCTGCAGGGCAGATATACCATGCGGATTTTGATATATGGCCTAGGGATGTTAATCTGTATTTGGATTATTTGATATTACTCAGGCGTTAGCCGGATGGAAGGAATCGTTCGAATGGAATATATCTATGAATCAGCCCAGCGCAGCTACGAGGATTTCGCCAGCGGCCGAGTTCTGTATAATGCGCAGGGAACGACTTCGTTTCCTGTCAGACTAGCCAGCGAGATTGCCCAGCGGTGCTTTCAACTATTGGAGAAAAAAGGGGTACAGGAGCCGTATACATTATTCGATCCCTGCTGCGGCGGGGCGTATCTGTTAACGGTGGTTGGGCTGCTGCACGGGCAGCGCATTCATCGCGTGATCGGCTCCGACATTAACGCGGAGGTGCTCGGAATAGCCGGGAAGAACCTGTCGCTGCTCCGTGAAGAGGGGCTGGAACAACGCACCGAACAGCTGAAAGAACTGTTGGCGTTGTATCATAAGCCGTCCCACCAGGATGCACTGCAAAGCGCTGGCCGATTGAGGGAGCTGCTAAGGTCGTCCCGGGTGGAAGAGACGGTTTGTTTTCAAGCTGATATAACTCAACTGGAGGAGAGTCTGGCATCCTGCAAGGGAACCCACATCGTCATGACCGATCTCCCTTATGGTGACCTGGTTAGCTGGGGTGGTGGAAGCAATGAGCCGGTGGAGGATTTCTTTAACGGCATTCATTCCATCCTGAATCCTTCTTGTTCCGTGGTTGCCGTCATATCCGACAAAGGGCAAAAATTAAAGCATGACCGGTTTCAAAGGATTCAGCATGCGAAGGTGGGCAAACGACAGGTAGCCATCTTTGAACCGCTTTGAACGGAGGATTGGGGACCGAACCATAGAAGCTCCGCCCGTTTCTGCTGCTAACCAAGTGTATGAACTCCAAAGAGGCTTCCATAGCAACCCGCTTTTGACGTCATAGTCAAGAGCGGGTTGTTCTTCTTACCCGGAGGAGGGAGTTACTATTTGGAATCCTATATCACAAGAAGAGAACACATGTTCGTTTAAAATCTAAAAAAATATAGCATTTCTTGTGGAATGCCAGCTCGTAGATAGAACTCGTGTAAGGACTCACCCGGTCCTGGAGCCAGACCCGCCGTCAGTAGGGCAATGGCAAAGCGGTTCGCTTGCCGCTCCAGTTTGCCGGGACTGAAATAGGAATGCTCCTCCAGAAAAAAGCGGCTGATTCCCTTATGGAGACGGTCATGCCCGAGCTCATGCGCGCATACGAAGCGCTGCCATGGCGGCGGCAGCTGATTGTGGATGACGATGAATCTCCGCCTTAGCTTACGGAAATACAGCCCTTTGGTCGTTTGGCCTAAATCGGCAAATCGAATATGTATGCCCAAGGAAGTCGCAATTTCAAAAGGGCAGTTGGTATGATGTTTTTTGATCAGCTGACGGATTAAGGGTTGTAAATGATCATCCATGCCGGTTCACCTGCAATATTGGTTTTGGTTGAATCGTTGTAATCGGTATGTATCTCCTTACCATGTAGATTTATTTCTTGCGCTTGTTCATCTGCTTGGCTTCCCAGAACAGTCCGGTCAGGACGTCCTTGATGCGCTGTTTGTCCTCCTCGTTCAGAGGGACGCCGTCAAACATGAGCTCACCGTCATCCTCAAGCATTTTCTTGAAATCCCGTTTATCCCTGGAGGTTGCCCAAACGGGAGCCGAGATGTCTTCGTGCTTGGCAGCATCTTGCTGGAGATAACCTGCTTTATTCATCAACTCTTCATAGGGAACTTCGAGTGCCTCCGCCATTTTGCGAAGCGTTTGCGGCTTGGGTATGCCCCGCAGCCCATTCTCGATCCGGGAGATTTGTGATCCGCTGATGTCGGCAGCCTGGGCCAACTGATTGATGCTCCAGCCTTTGTTCTCCCTCATCTCTTTCAAGTATGATCCAAATATGTGATCCACGTTCCGGCCACTCCTCACCATAGTCACCATAGTCCATCTAAAACATCTACATATAGTATAAACACATCCCTCTCCTTTGCCAACAGGTAAAATAAAAGAGAGTATTATTGCCAAAAGGCAAGAATATGAAAGGTATGATCCATATTCTCCTGAATAGTTCGCCCATTTGAAGGTTTACGCCGGTCTCCAAATAGTGGTATATTAATGAAAAATACGAACAATATACGAACACTTGATATGAGACAAACTTCTGCCAAATGGCAAAGCAAACCTCGACAACGACAATCAAAAGGGGAGTGTTTTTCGAATGAACCCATTTTTACCGGAATTGGATCGCAGAAAGACCCAAAATGCTGTTGAAGCGATATTCGAGAAATATCGTATCTATAAAACCATTACATTCGAAGTCAGGGAGACGAGCGTGACCGCATCCTACACGGAACGATTCCACGGACCGACCAACGTCACCTCGGATCAAACGGCAGCGGTTGCCATATATAATGTAGATATGCCTGCGGCCAGGAAGCAGTATTGCGAGACGATCGAGTCGATCGTGGAACGGCTTGGCGACCGGGAACAAACTCTCATTCGGGAACGGTATATGAAACAAGACGACGTATTTGATTACAAGGTGTACAACTATATCCTCGAACCGCCGGTCAGCAAGGATACGTATACCAAGATCCGCACCCGAGCCTTCTATAAACTGGCACTGGCTTTAGCTGACAGGGGGCTGCTGAAGCTGCAGGAATTGGAGAAAGTCGCAAAGAGCAAAATGAGCTGATAAGCGCCGAGCGTGAATAATCAAAACGAGCCAAAACCGGAGGACCTCAGAATGGAGGCCCTCCGGTTTTTTTCTGTTTCAAGTCGAGGGCGACGTTGCCTGAGATAGAGACCAAGAGGGCTTATAAAATACGAACATGAGTTCGTACTATTTTCCGCCGACATTCCACTTAAAGTTCCGCATTATCCGTCCTATAAGACGTCAGCGCATCCGATTTAAGGGTGTAAGATTGTATTATCGGAAATGAAGTTAAACAGAGCATACCGAACACACACAGTGTAGATGTGAGCCGGCCTTAAGAAGGACCGGTTTTTTGCTGCGGCTTTAGGCTTTGATTTCTTCATTTCCGATCCCTATATGAATTAGAAAGGAGGGGGCCGTGTTGCGCAAGCATGTGACCGTCGTAAGAAGCTGGCTAACCTATAACCGACCGGAAGCCACTCGGCTATCTGCGGAATGAGAGGGGCGATTAAGCAGGCCGCTCTAGATATCGTTCCGGAGCTTGAAGGCCAAATATATGACGTACATCCGCCGGATGGGGTAAGCGAGCCTTTTTATGCTGTGATCACGCTCGGCGAGGACGTCTGGAAATCTTCATGGGCAGGGTACCGGCAGGTGGTGCGGTTGAAGCTGTATGCGGATCGTTCCGAATTGCTTCAGTTGGATCGCTTGGTGGAACTTCTAATCCCGGGACTTCATCGCAAGCGGGTTATCGGAGCTGATGGGAAAGCATTCAAGCTGCATTATTTGGGTGTGCCGGAAGCCGACAAGTTCGATTCTGTTTCAGGCAAAATGATCCGGATCATGCGATTCGGCGTCTATATGCCGCAGGCATCCGGGGCCGGTTCCACCGGACAACCCGACGAATGGCTGCATACGCTGACAGCCTGGACAGGAGATGTGCTGGGTGATCCTTGGCGCATCTATCATACGGCATGGCCGGCGGGACGGGAAGATCACGCCGTACTATGGCGGATGACGGGCTGCGAGACCAAGATGGCGGGCGCTTCGATGTTCGAGGTTCGCAAAACCTTTACCGGGCATATTGCCGCTCTTGATTCCGCGGACGAGCAGCTTACGGCTGCGAGGCTGGTGGAGGAACTTGGAACCCAGGTTCAGCTGATGCTGGATTCACAGGATCGCCGCTATTTATCCGTTGCGGAGATTTCCTCCGATATGCAGGCCGATCCCATTCTGGACGGGCAGCTGAAGCTGACCCTGGCGCAGCGAAAGATGCGTTCTCCGGAGGAAGCCGCCTTAATCAGGCGCATTAACGTTCATCCAATTTTAAAGTGAGGTGGTTACAAATGGCTGTGAAAAAAACACTCAAGGCAGAATCTCGAAGTTTCAGCGCTCCACGATATACGCTGAATGAACTCGAAGCACACGCCAAGGAACTGTTCGAGGTTCGGGCGGAAGTGCTCGCAGGTGCCATGTATGGAACAGACGGAGAGCTGTTCACGGTAACCGAAGTCAAAGAAAGAATCCAACAATTTATGAAAGCGAAGGTGGTCTAATCATGGCAGGTGGAACATGGGAAAGCACAAATAAACCGGTACTCCCGGGTTTGTATATGAATTTCAAGGCGGCAGCCGCGTCGGCTATTCAGGGCGGATCACGCGGCACGGTCGTCGTGCCCGTTAAAGCCAATTGGGGACCGGTGCGCGAGTTCGTGGAGATCGGCAGCGAGTTCGCGATTTCCGAACTGTATTCTGCAGATAGCCACGATGGGGCTACGGCATACGAAACGCTTTATCTGGCTTTACTTGGCGGGCCGAAGAAGCTGCTGGCTTATCGCCTGGCAGATAGCACGGCGGCAGCGGCTAGCGTAACGCTGCAAAATGCGGAAGCCACGCCTTCCGACGTGTTGAAGCTGCAGGCCAAATATCCGGGCAGTCGAGGCAACGGCTTCTCCGTAACCGTGCAACCGTCGCTGATCGACCCGGCAGCGCGTGAGCTTCGCCTCTATGAAGGCGCCAAGCTGCTTGGTACTTATACAAGCCTGGACGGGACAGCAGCGTCGATTGCGGCGCAGATCAATGAAGACGATGAGAATCTGTGGGTAACGGCTACCGCACTGGAGGCGGCCGGCATTCCTGCTGATGTGAACGGAGCTGCTCTGTCCGGAGGCAAAAGCGGCAACGGCGGCCTGACGAATGCAGATTATATCGAGATGCAGGATGCGGTCGAAGGCCAGGAATTCAACGTACTTGCGCTGGATTATGCTGCGGATATGGCTCTGCTGCAGAGCTTTGCGGCCTGGGTGAAGCGTCTTCGTCAAGAAGGACGCGGCGTGATGGCCGTATTCGGCGGCAGCGCTGCGGACGATACCTCCAAGGATGCAGCCAAACTGGCGGCAGCCAGGTCGCTTGCATTGAACCATGAAGGGATTATCAATGTAGGTACGGGGGTTCGCCTGTCCGGCGTGAACTATAGTTCTGCCCAGACGGCTGCTTATGTGGCCGGGCTTATTGCCGGTCAACGTTTGAACCAATCCGCTACATACGCGGTAACACCATTCGAAGATGTGACTCGCCGCTGGACGCGCTCCGAGCAAGAGCAGGCTGTACGCAACGGCGTGTTCGTGCTTTTCTATGACGGACGTCAGGTGAAGGCGCTGCGCGGCATCAACACGTTGGTGAATCCGGCGGAAGGCCAAAACAATGCCTGGAAAAAAATCCGTTCTATCCGCGTGATGGATGCGATTCATGCGGATTTGCAGCTGGCTGCGGAACAGACCTACATCGGAAAGGTGAACAATACGGAGGAAGGCCGTCTGGCGCTGATCGGCGCCGTGAAGGAATATCTCGCTTCGTTGTCGCTGAGTAATGTCATCGAGCCAGACGGTTACGACGTCATTCTCGATCCGGCATACTATGGCGATTCCGCTGTGAACACGCCGGAGCCGGATCAGGTCTTCCTGCAGTGGAATGTGAAGCTGACCGATGTGATGGAGCAGTTGTTCGGTACTTTTTACGTGCAATAACTAGAACGTCGATCAATATTTTTCTTATAAAAACTTAAAGAAATCGAGGAGGAACTTAACATGTTGGATGCTTCAAGAGTCATTATGGGGACATACGGCCAGGCGTATATTGACGGGGTATGGCAGACGCATATTAACAAGCTGGAAGCCAGCGTGGAATTGGAGAAGCGCGAGCTGAAGCTGGTCGGCAACGACTGGACGGTGCACAAAAACGGCAGCAAAAAAGGAACCGGCACGATGAGCGGTTACAAGGTCACTTCCGATATGATCGCCCGCGGATTCACCAAATTCGATATTATCTCCAAGCTGGATGATCCCGAGTCCTACGGTCATGAGCGTGTTCGCCTGATCCGCTGCATGCCGGACAAAATCCAGCTGGCTAACTGGACAGCCGGTGAAGAAGTGCAGGAAGAAACCTCATTTACCTTCGAGGGGTACGAGCTGTTGGATCCGATTCGGGGGGATTAAGAGGTTTAGAGGTTTCTGCTTAAGCGGTGCTTGAGTACGTCAAAAAGCGGGGGTTCGCCCGGGATGGTGTACCTCATACGGGCGAGTATCGCCCGCTGCAATAGGAAATGGAATCTATTATTTAATGAGCAAAGGAGATATACGCATGAGCTTACATGAGAACATGAGCGAAGAGCAAATTTTGGACAGCCTGTTTGAGGCAGCCGAGAAGCTGCCGGAGGAAACGGTCCGCATTAAGCGCTTGGATATGAAGATGGTGCTGCAGGGTTTGACTTCGAGCAAGGTGGACAGCATCCGCGAGCGCTGCACCGTTCGCCGTACGGTAAAGGGTGCAGTGGATGAGAAGGTGGATACGGAAACGTTTAATGCATTGCTGATTTCCGAGGCCACGAGCAGTCTGTCGGTGAAGGGTTTGACGCTCAGCGGCTGGGGCGATCCGCGGATTACAAGCCGCTTGAAGCTGTCGGGCGGAGAGCAGGCGGTCCGCCGTATGCTGCTGGCCGGAGAGCTGGACGCCGTAGGGGATAAAGTGCTAGAGCTGTCCGGCTTTGGTGTCGAGATTGCTGACCTAAAAAACTGATCGGCTCCGGGGGAATGACGACGATGCTGTATCATCTGTGGGTCCGGCATCACCTTCGTCCCGGAGATTTTTGGCGGCTCCCGCGAGGCGAGCGCCTGCTGCTGCTCGCTTTCTCCCAGGAGGAGATCGAGGGCATGGCCGGTCAGAGTTTGAAGTGAACAGGGGGTGAAACGAAATGGCTGAAGCCATGAACTACCGCATGAATCTGGTCATCGATCCGAAAAACGTGATCAAGGCCAACCGCGAGCTGCGGGCGATGGAGCGTTATTTTGAGCGGATCCAGGGACGCGTCATGCGAATCGGACGTACCCGCATGGCGCCTGAAATCGTGCTGAAGGACAGCGCCTCGAAGGGGCTGGACAACCTGCTGGCAAAGATGGAGCGGGTGAGGTCGCAGGTGATAAATGCGTCGGGGAACGTGAAGCTGGAAGTGGCCAAGAAGATGGATACACATGTACAAGTTGAGATCATACAGTCTGTTGGTGCGATCGATTATTCTCGTATGTTAGATGCGTTGGCGGCAAATACTGACGCAACCATTAAACTGACGAGTGTTTTTGACAAATTAAGTGCTGGAGTTGGTTCCAGCGAACAAGTGTCTGATGGATTGTGGGGAACTATTAGGGGCATCTTTGGATTTGGTAAAGCGTCTGGAGAAACGGTTAGAAGCATCGGCGAAACACCAGATAAGTGGAAAAAAACAAAGGAAGCTTGGAGAGGGGGAGACATCGAACCAGGTTCAAGGAAAGGAAAGTTCTGGAATAGAATGACCACAACTGCTGACTTAATTGAAACCGTAAGTACAGGTGCCGGAGGGTTAATGGATGGTATAGAAGGTGTCTGGAATCAAGGAAAAAAATGGTTTGGCGGAGGGGGAGGAACCGTTTCAAGTGGTATCAAAGGTGCTACAAAGGTTCTAGGTCCAGCAAGTATTGCTGTAGATGCTGCGTCTATTGCGACTGCCAGTTCTGAAAGAGACAGGTCTCGGGCCATTGGCGCTGCTACGGTGGGAACGATTGGTGCAACCGTCGTAGGGGGATTAGGGTCGAGTCTTCCTGTGATAGGAAATATAATTGGTTCTGCGCTCGGAGGAACTGCAGGATATTATATTGGTGATAAAATTGGTGGGCTAACCTATGATTTGGGTGAAGCAATCAAGATTAAAGATTGGTTTTCTTTCGGGAAGAAGAAGACACCTAGTTTCGAGGAGATTGCGAAGAAACCTGCTATTTTAACAGGAAAATCAGCAGCAAACTCTACTCAAACCGAGTTGCCTTCCAAACATGTGCCTTACATTAATGTACCAAAGCTACCTGATCCTATTGTGCCAAAGCCCTCATGGCCCGAAAAACCGTCAACGCTTTATGAGAAATTACATGGGGGCCCAATAATGCCGGCTAGCCCGACTCCTTCTTCAGTAGGGGGTAGGGTGAGTGAAGATAATCAACTAGCAAGTAAACTTCCCTTGACCAAGGACACGATGTCTTCACAATCCGTGAAAATTAGTCCCGAGCAGATGACCACTCTATCCGGCTTGTTAATGGATTTCAAAACGGAGACAACGGTAAATTACAATCTACCTCCAGGCGCGGTGCAGGTTACGGTGCATGAGGAACACCCGATCGATGTGGAAGGGTTGATCCTTCAGATCGGGCAGCGGCTGAGAGCCGAATTCAGTAAAGCGGCACAGAACCGGAAGCCGACTCCGATGGCCTATTGAAGATGATGGTTAACAGCAGGCATGAAGTCGGTCCGAAGGCATCCATACAGAAAGGAGGGGGGGGCTAAGGTGGAGTTTATGTTGAAGAATGGAAAAGGCATGACGTTCCTATTCCCGGTTAATCCCGAAGAGGTGAGCATTTCACGCCAAAAGGGACTGGAAACGGCTACGATTCTCAACTATGGGGAATTTGATTTTCCGCAAGGCAATCGGATCAAGGAGATATCGTTCTCTTCATTTTTTCCCCAAGAGTATGATGCAGCTTTTTGCAAAGGACAAAAGAAGGATCATATTAAACCACAAATCGCGATGAATAAACTTAATGAGTTTTTGGCGTATAAAACACCGCTGCAATTCGTCATTACCAAGACGGCGGTGAATGTACCGGTGTATGTCGCTTCCCATCAGTCCACGTTTCGTGGCGGGGAGGTCGGGGATGTGTATTTTGACATCACGCTCCGGACATGGAGCGAAATGAAGGTGGCCAAAACGGCTGGCAGCAGCGGGGCATCTGGAACGAATAAAAAGCCCCGGGCCGACATGAAGGAACAGAACAAGACGTACACCGTGAAGCCAGGGGACTCACTTTCCAAAATCGCCAAGCTGGAGCTCGGGGACAGCTCGAAATGGAACCAGATCTACAAGCTGAATCAGAAGATGATTGGTAAAGATCCGAACGCCATCAAACCTGGCCAGAAGCTGGTGTTTTCATGAGTTATAAGGTGATTTTGCAGGATCAATACGATTTATCCCCTTTGGTGGAAGCTATCAGTCTAAGGGATTCGCTTGAACAAGTTGCATATCAGGGAACCGTCAATCTGGTCGTAACGCCGGATATGCCGCCGATCTCGCCGGGAATGGCGATCCGAATCAGCGGAATTCCTTACGGTAAGAAGGATTATGTCCCCCTGCTGCACCCGGCTGTCGTGTGGGAAGTAGAAACCTCGAATTACGGGGTGAAGCGGATGACCCTCACGCTGTACGATCGGACGGTATATCTGGACAAATCGGAGGATGAATATCTGTTCCCGGCGAAGCAGACCGCTACCCAGCGGTTCAAAAAGTACGCGGCGGACTGGAACCTGAAAATTGCGCTTTTACCGGATACCGAGAAGCAGCTGGGGCGTTCCGTTTACCGGACACAGTCGATTTATGCGAGCATGTTTGCTGATCTGCGGGAGACGGCCAAAGCCGGCGGCAAGCTGTATCATCCGCGGATGATCTCTTCAGGGCTTGAGCTGTATGAGTTAGGAACGAACAAAGATGTCTACATCCTGGAGGCCATCACGGATACTACGCAATCGCGGACGCTGGAGGGCGCGGCGACCAAGGTCAAAGTGCTGGCGACAGCCGCAAGCGAGACGGGAAAAGAGGTTCCTTCCAAGGTAATGGCCATCGAGGAGAAGGATATCGCAAAATACGGCCAACTCCAGGCTATTATTCAGGACGATGAAGTGAAGTCGCCTGCGGCTGCCCGCCAGCTGGCCCGGAGCAAACTGAGGGGGATTCGGGAGACCATCTCCCTGAATGCACCTGATGTCAATACGATCCGCGCCGGAGATGCGGTCATGCTGGGCTCGATGAAACTGCTCGTGATTTCTGTCAGCCGGGAGCTGGGGAATCCCGGGAGCATGATGCTTGAGCTGGGGAGTTATGACGATGTAAAAAGGAGGTTTTACCTTGAATAAAGACCCCTATGGACAATTGGCGTCCTCCTTATATGCCTCAATGAATAAGCAAACCCGTCAAGCCATGGGCGGCGTAGGGGCCGTGCTCGGCACGATTACCTCGACGGGACTCAAGCTGGATGATTTCAAGCATGAGCTGCAGGACTATATGGTGGCGGAACTGCCAGGAATGCTGTCCTTGCCCCGTTATACGGCAAAGGGCATCGTGACTTTGGGGGGCCAGCAGCAGGATATGACGTTTGATGCTGAAGAGAACGAAGTTGAAGATACCCTTTTTGAATTGGGAAAAGGCCTGAAACCGGGAGACCGTGTGCTCGCCGTTCGGGTCAACAGCGGTAACGACGTGGTGGTTGTATGCAAGGTGGTGAGCAGTGGTGGCTAATTTATTCCCGGAAGGCGATGACATGATCTGGACGGATGCGACCGATCCAGAGGTACTGGAAGGAGACGGGGCTGTTTTTGGACGGAGCTGGCGGTATGATTTTGAAGTCGGCGAGTTCGTGATGTCCCCGACCCGGAAGATTCCGGTTGCGGACGAGAAGGAAGCCTGGGTCATCTGGTGCGAAAAAGCGATCCGCACGCCGCGTTACCGTCATCTGATCTATACGCGCGATTATGGCAGCGAGCTGGAGGAACTGGTCGGCAAAGGCTATGACCGATCTCTGCAAGAGAGCGAGATTCAGCGCATGGTGACCGAGACGCTGCTGGCGGACGCTCGGACGGAGAGTGTGGATCAGTTCCTTTTTGAATGGGAAGGAGAAGCTTGCCGTTTCAGCTGCCGCATTACGAGCGTCCGGGATGAGACGGAAATCATAGAAAGCGTGGTGATATGATGGCAGATTTGCCGTTATATTTGTTGGATCAGACGGAAGAGAACATTATGAACCGCATGTTGAACAAAGTGCCTTCGGACATCGACAAGTCGGAAGGCTCTTTTATTTGGGATGCGCAGGCGCCGGTGGCATTTATGCTGTCTGAGGCAGCCTTGTGGGCACAGGAGCTGCTGCGTCGAGGCTTTGCAAGCACGGTGGTAAGCGATCGTCCAGATATTCGGTCCGCTGAACTCGATCTGAGGACGGCAGAGCATGGGATTACTAGGCGGGAAGCGGTCGCTTCGTCCGGCGGCGTTCTGTTTACGGGGAAGCCGGGGACAACCGTGCCTGCCGGAACCTATGTCGCTACACCAGCCGATGAGGGTTCCGGGGAATCCTCAGTGGAGTATGTGACCACATCAGGCGTTACGCTGGGTGACTTGGGTACCGGCACGGCGCCGATCCGAGCTGTCACGCCGGGCAGTAATGGCAATGTTCCCGCAGGCGTCATTCAGCTCATGATGACGTCAGTCAGCGGTGTGACATCGGTTACGAACCCGGAACCCACACGGAGCGGGACGGATACCGAAAGCGATCAGTCGCTCCTGGAGCGTTTTTACGCCAAAGTCCGAAGTCAGGGAACGAGCGGCAACAAAGCGCAGTACATGCAGTGGGCTAATGAGATTGCGGGTGTTGGCGGCGTGGAAGTGGCGCCGTTGTGGAAAGGACCCGGTACCGTCGGGCTGTATCTCATAGATACTGACAAGCGTGCGGCAAGCCAGGATATCGTGAATGCCGTTCAGCAGTACATTGACCCGTCCCAGGATGGACAGGGTGAAGGCGTTGCCCCGGCCGGTCCGGTTATCACGGTGATGCCTGCGGCGGAAGTGGCGATTGATATCTCCGTCAAAGTGCAGCGCACGCAAGAGCAGCCTTCGACGATGGAAGAAATCCGGAAGCTGATCGAGGACGGCGTTCGCACGTATTTACAGCAGATCGCTTTTAACCGAAAGGATCCTTTGGTGAGGTATACGCGAATTGCCGCCGTATTGCTGGATATCCCGATTATTATCGACTATACGGATTTGACGATTAACGGCCACACCGAGCAGCAAAATATCGAAATTGGCTCTGGTCAGGTAGCGGTGCTGGGGACGGTGAGCGTAAGTGAATAATGTCCGAATGAACAGCTTGCGCGGTCGCGAGCTGTTTTCTTATCTACCGGCCTATTATGAGACCTCCCGCGTCATGCAATCCGATATGGATGCCAAGGGCAGCGAGCTGGACGCGCTTTACCAAGCGCTGAACTCAGCTGCAGATCAGTTTTTTGTCCGTACAGCGACCTGGGGTTTGGAACGCTGGGAGATGGAGCTCGGCATTCCAACTGACCGAAACAAGCCGATCGAGCAGCGACGGGCGGTGCTGGAGTCCAAGCTGCGCGGAGCGGGAACCTTCTCCGGGGCGCTCGTGAAAAACGTGGCGGAAGCTTATGACGGCGGCACGGTCGAGGTATCCTTCCAGCCCGAGGAATGGGGCTTCACGGTTAAATTCGTGGATACGCTCGGCATCCCGCCGAATCTGGAGGATCTGAAGGCTGCGATTGAGGAGATCAAGCCGGCGCATCTGGCGGTGGCGTATGCATTCAACTACTTGCTGATACGCGATATTCATGACGTGATGACCCTGTTTGACATGGGCCAAACGCCATTAAACAAATTTGCAGGAGGTGTTTGAGTTGTCCAGTAACACACCGAATTTAGGATTGTTGAAGAAAGACCCGATGGTGGATGGCAACGAGACCTTTAACATCGAGACGATGCTGAATGAGAACTGGGATAAGGTTGATGAGGCCGTGGGGAACATCAAAGTTCCAGACGCTTCGTTGACGGAGAAGGGTATAGTGCAGCTCTCCAATGCAACAAACGGCACTCGGGAGAATGTGGCTGCTACAGAGAAGGCCATAAAGGATGTTGCTCTTCAGGCGAAGTCATACACCGACCAACAGATTAGCCTGGTTACGGAAACAGGCATCCCGAAGCTGGTCAGCTATCCGCTATTGGTGACGGCCACAGCCGATAATCAGAAGGTATTCGAGATTCCGCTTGATCTTTTCGACGCCAACACCGACACCTTGCTAGTAGCAATTAACCGGGCGGTATTGGATTCGACTCAGTACACCGTGACCAACACGGTTCGGAACGGTGCTGGTGAGGTCACGCAACGGGCGAAGATCACTCTTCTTTCAGGCGTGGCCTCAACGTCTGAGGTGACCATGGTAGTCCTGAAAAATGTTCCAATCGGCCCGGACGGATCGATCAATGGTGCAGTGCTGGCGGTTAATAGCCTACCTATTAACAGGGTGAATGGGCTTGAAGAAGCTCTCAATAATATTACTAGATGGGGGGCGCTATAAATGGCAGATGTAGCGAAAAGGTTGGGTAAAGGTACGGTTTCGAACGCTTTAGTAATTGCTTACACCGTACCTAGCGGAACGACTACTATGATTAAGGCAGTCACACTTTGCAATACCTCTAGTACAAATGTACTTTTCACTTTAATTTTGGCTGGCTTGAATGTGATAAATGCACACACGATAAAAGCGAATGACACAATTACTATCCCTTTTTTAGACCAAGTATTGCATTCTGGAGAGACTATTGAAATTGCAAGCGGATCTCTTAACTACTACATCAGCGGCAAAGAGGTGACGCCGTAATGCCGAAGATAGATGTCTACAGACTGGACGCTTATAGTCTGGATGGCCCGTCAATGGAAGAGGTTAGTAGGTTGTATTTTGATTTGTCGTATAATGAGCCTATGCCGCCTAGTACTACTCTATACAAAGATTTATTTACTATTCCTGCAAGTGAAAATTTTGCGGATATGTATTCTGGTACTGATGTGCCAACTACAGATTCAGAATTTGTTATCCGTGGCAGCACAAACGGGGGAGGAGGTGCCGGATTAAGTAGGGTCAGTTTAACATTCGAAGATGATCAGGGAAAGAGATATGAAAATATGCTCCCAAGCTCAGGTGAATACAATAACGGTAATGGCTATCAGGGGATGATTCTGGATAGGGTCGCACGTAAAGTAACATTTTTGAGGATTTATAGGCATATTGGTACTAGCCCTACAACGAATGTATATACCTTACCTTCAGACTTTAATATTTTCGGAGATATAAAAGTAAAAATAAGGCACATTTCAAATCCGGCATCGACAAATAGGGCGGAAGGGTTTGTTAAAGGGTATTTAATTATAACATAAAGACAGGTGTTTTTATCAATGTATGTTATTTATGATCAAGTGTCAGAAGTATCGGGAGTTGTTAAGGAAATTGTCTTTATACCAACCGTGTCAAACCGAGGGTCAGGTCGAGATATTGGTCAAAAACCGATGGTCTACCCAGATAATATTCCAGGAATGACATCAAAGCTAATGATCAATTTGGAGACAAATGATCTTTACTACGATTACTATGCCCCCGAGACGATTAAAAATAAGATATCTGGTTTGCAGCAGGAAAATGCCGATTTGAACTTAACCCTGGGCAACCTTATTCTAGAGAACGCCAACGATAAGGCGACAATTGCATCCAAGGAGGACACGGTGTGAACCCTGCTCTTCGAAGTGGCTGCACTGAAGGGAGGTACAGAATAAATGTGGTATTCGATCATCAAGCGTTATTATGATAACCAGCATCTGTTGTACAACAATGACAGCCTGAAAATCTTTGTAGCAGCCAAGATGATCACTTCAGAAGAATACGAGCAAATCACAAATGTTGATTATGCAGCATAGTGCGCCGTGAGGCGTTTTTATTTTGCCCCTGGGTGTCCGGGGGCTCTTTTATAGACAGGGGGACTGTATGAAATATCTCAGATCATTGCGCAGGCTCGCTGAAAACATTAAGGGATTCAACTTGTAACAAAGGAGATGAACACATATGCCAAAGGGAATAACAGCGCAGGAGATGGATTCGGCGACGGCATCGGGCCTTGTCCCACATCTTGGCACAACAACCAATAGCGGCAATTCTTATAGCGTTACATCTAATACGCCTATCAGCACGAATCAAAAGTTTACGATAAAGTTCAATGTCGCAAGTTCTACAGCTCCGACACTCAAAATCAATAACGATACAGCATTACCTATTAAAAAAGCGAATGGCAATAACGCAAAGTTATACGCTGGTGTCTATACTTTGTTCCGGGATGGATCGGCTTTTATCTTACAGGGTGAGGGGGGGGGATTATGGAACAGCAACAGCGACTGATGTCCTTGCTCCAAAAACAATAGGGACTCCTGACGGCATCCTCACAGGGACCATCCCGGATAGAGGTGCTGGAGGAACTATTACACCAGGAACAACCAATGTAACTAGACAATCCGGTTATTATTCATCGGATATCATTGTTCAAGGTAGTGCAGCCTTAGTATCTGGGAATATACGGAAGGGTGTTAACTTATTCGGGGTAACTGGTAATTATGCTATGCAATTTGTCCGTGAATCAATTATTATCCCATTAAATGGCACGGTGGGCGTGACTCTACCTTTTGACTATGGTCTATTCTTAGCAGGAACGGCCATAGGAACTGTTGCGGCTTGGTCCGGTGAAACAATTAAATCACAAGATGTGACGGGAAATACGGGAAGTCATTATCAATTTACGTTTAATCGGGTAGCCGCTAATAGAGTCAATTTGGGAATAAGCAGTGGTACGAACTCTTATCAATGCAGTTATGCGGCACAGGAAATAATGCCCAAGCCATAATAATAGGGAGGAAAAATTAATATGCCAGTAAACGAGACGATTTCTACTTTTGAAGAATTTATGAGGGATCGTTATCCAATAGGATATAACGATTATGATCAAGAATGTTTTATATTTTTTTTGAGGAAGCAAGGATTTCCGGTATTTACGCCGATTAGCTTTGTCCTTACAGTGTATGGTGAAGCTGGTCAAGCTGCAATTAATAATGGAGGAACAGAATCGGATGTAATTAAAGCGTTAATTTCTTCTGATCCTCAAAATAGAATGGGTTATAATACACTCTTTTAAGTAACAAGTGATCTTATTTTATGCCCTCGTTTACCCGGGTCTTCTTTTATATAACAAGGGGGAAGGGTATGAACGGGGTACAGTCGGAGATGCTCCAGCGGATCACCGCGTTTGAGACCAAAGTTGATAACATGGACTTGAATCTGAATTGAGCGATCCATGCAAATCAAACAGCAAGCGAAGCTTTAGTTAAATCAAAATCAGAACATTAGACAAAATTAAAGACAATCAAAAATGGCTTAAGTGTGCAATCGCCGGGTCTTCTTGAGATAGTAAACATTCATTTAAGAGAGGAACAATAGATATGATTGTTCAGGAAATGCAAACTTCTCTGAAAAGCGCCTTGAAAACGAAATTTAAAGACATCCCCCTCATCACCAAAGAGGATGCCGCACCATTACCAGCACTCCCATACTTCCTAACCGAACTAACCCTATCCGAGCTCGAGCCGATATCGACAAGTCGATATGCGGCTCGTTTTCGCTTCCGCATCTCTTATATGCCCGCTGACGGGAAGCCGGTGGCAACAATCATGGACGAGTTACTGGAGAGCCTAACCTCCCTTGAAGTTGAAGGCCAGCTTTGTCGCGCCTCATCAGTGGCGTGGGAGCGACCAATGCGGAATGATGGGGCAGCGGGAGAAGGATATTTTCGTGCAGAGTATGTCATTCAGATGACAACGGATCAGGAAGAGAACGACATGAAGATGCAAACATTGAAACAGGGAGGCGGATTGAAATGAGTAAAAAAGAAACAGCACCAGCGTTCAACAAGCACCAGTTGGCACAATCCAATCAATTCAGTAATCGCGAGAAGGATGTGCTGAGCGCCATTCTCGAAGAGGGCAAGACGTACACCGTTCAGCAAGCGAAAGACCAGTTAACCACATTTTTGAAAAAGGAGGTCATCTAAATGGCCGGAGGAACATGGACAACACCAAACAAAGTAAGACCAGGCGTATACACCCAAATCTCATCGCAGGAGCAGCCGATTGGGCGCGTAGGTGAAAGGGGGATTGCGGCGTTGGGCTTGACCCTTCCATGGGGAGAGCCCCATAAAATCCTGACGATCAAACCAGGTACCAATCTGGTGGAGGTGCTGGGTTATGATATCACATCACCACAGTTGCTCTCGGTAAAAGAAGTACTTAAGCGTGCTGGCACGCTTCTGTTGTACCGCTTAAATAGCGGCGCCCAGGCTGCAGCTTCTGTTGCTGGTCTCAAAGTAACCGCACTTTATGGCGGCGAACGCGGAAATGACATCCAGATCGTCATTGAGAACGCCGTTGATGATCCCGGCAAGTTCGTGGTCAGCACCCTGCTGAGCGGCAAAGTCGTAGAAAAACAGCTTGTAGCCAGTGCGGCCGAACTGAAACCGAACTTGTACGTAGCCTTCGCACCGGATACCGGCGATTTGGCAGCTACGGCTGGCTTTGCTCTCACAGGCGGCGCGAACGGCACCGTAACCAACCAAGAGCATGTTGATTTTCTTGCCGCGCTTGAGGTTCAAGACTTCCAGACTGTAGGCCTGTTGTCGGGTGACCCAACGCTTAAGTCTCTGTATACCGCATTCGTCAAGCGTCTTCGTGAGCAGGAAGGCAAGAAGGTTCAAGCTGTGCTGTCTGATTATTCGGCTGCGGATTATGAAGGAGTCATCTCCGTGAAAAATGGCGTTGTTCTCACCGACAGCACCGTCGTGGATAAGGTGAAGGCAGTTGCCTGGGTCACTGGCGCTACAGCTGCGGCAGCCGTTAACGAATCCCTTACGTATGCGGCTTACGATGAAGCGGTGGATACCGATGTTCGCTTGAGCCATACGGAGATTGAAGCAGCGCTCACGAAGGGTGAGTTTCTGTTTAACTACAGCGGCGGCAAGGCCGTGGTCGAGCAGGATATTAATAGCTTTACCTCGATTGAGCCGGCGAAAGCGCGGCATTTTTCCAAAAACCGGGTGGTCCGCGTGCTGGATGGAATTGCAAACGATCTAAAGCTGATTTTCGAGAAGTCTTATATCGGTAAGGTAGATAACAATGTGGATGGCCGGACGCTGTTCTGGGCGGAATGTGCGGCGTATTTTGCATCTCTGCAGAATATCGGTGCCATCCAGAATTTTGATGCGAACGAGGATATTGTGGTGACGCCGGGCTCAGAAGGTGATGTGCTGTTTGTGGATATTAAGGTACAGCCAGTGGATGCAATTGAAAAAGTATACATGAAAGTGAAGGTGGTCTAAGATGGCATTTTTGCGGGCAAACGACACGATTTCCGGGCAAGAGGGCAAGGCATTCGTCAAAATTGGCGAGCGTATGGAGGAAATGTTCTACATTAAAACACTGGAAGCTACGGTGGAGAAGGAAAAAGCCGAGCTGAAAACGATGGGCCAACGCGCCGTACAGCATAAAGCCATTGGCTGGAAGGGCAGCGGCACGATGACCATTTATTATGTGACCTCACTGTTCCGCGAGCTGATGATGGAATACATCCAGACAGGGAAAGACGCCTACTTCATGATTGAAGTGCGCAATGAGGATCCAGGTTCGTCGACGGGGCGTCAGACGGTGATTTTGGAAGGGGTCAATCTCGACAGCGTGATTATGGCATCTCTCGACACCGAAGCGGAGGCGCTGGAGGAAGAAGTGGCTTTCACGTTTGAGAATGTGCGGATTGAGACGCCGTTTAACCCATTGGCCTAATACTTAACATTGAATGAGGAGGAAGGAATATGAGTGATTTTAGTATGTTTTTTGCTGGGCAGTCGTCTGCAGAGATCACGGAGGAATTCGTGGTCTCTGTTCGTTTTAAGGATGCTGAAGGGAGCCCCGTGCCTTGGAAGCTGCGCAGCATCACGGAGGAAGAGAACCAGGAGTGCCGCAAAGCGGCTACCCGTAAGGTCAAGGGCAAGAACGGCGTATTCACGCCGGAAATCGACCCGAATGACTATATGGCGAAGCTGATGGTATCGAGCGTCATCTTCCCTGATTTGAAAAATAGCGAGCTGCAAAAATCCTACGGCGTGCTCGGTGCAGAATCTCTGCTCCGCAAAATGCTGCTGCCCGGCGAATTTGCCGCGCTTGGTGAGCGGGTGCAAGCCCTTAACGGGTTTGACCGGGATATGAACGAACTGGTGGATGACGTAAAAAACTAATCAAAGAGGGTGACGGTGACGCGAACTATGCGTACTACGCCCTCCATGAACTGCACATCCTTCCTCACCAGCTCATGGCGATGACGGTCCGGGAACGGGCCGCCATCTATGCCATGATCTCGATGCGGGTGGAGAAGGAGAAGCTCGAGAGAGTCCGGAAGCGGAGATAGGTTGTAGAAAAAGGGGGTGAAGGAATGGCGAGTGTAAAGGATGCACTCCTGCGCTTAAATAATATGGCCGACTTTGTTGCGAAAATGACGATTATTCCAGTAGCAAAAGAACAAGTAACGGAAGACTTCTTTAAAGTTAAGACTGGTGATGCTGAGGTAGGTTCAGCTATATTCGAAAACATTAAACAGAATGCATTGAAAACCGGGTTAGATGTTAACGATTCGTTAAATAATGCTTTAACGTTCATGTCAATGACTAAAAACTCAGATCAAATTGCGCAATTAAATGGCTTCGCTGATCGAATGAGCACACTATCAACAGACGGCAAGAGTTCAAAAGATGCAACAGGGGCGATTATGAGTGCGATGCGTGGCGATACCAGCTCTCTAGCTAAAGATTTTAATATTCCTGATTCCCAGATTAAAAGCTTTAATGCAGAAATCATATCATCTAAAGGCAATTTTACTGCATTTCTTTCATCTATGGACAAACTGCTGCAAAAATCAGGCATGACACAGGAAGCTATGGAAACCATGCTGGATTCGCCTGTTAATAAGTGGCAGCAATTAATGGGATCCGTCAACAATTCTTTTGTTCAGATGGGGGGTGGCGCATTAGCTGCAATCATGCCAATTCTGGATATGTTGAATGCAGCTTTTGAAAACGGGACTTTCCAGCCTTTTATTGATGCTATATCCATAGGATTAACCGTAATTGCTGAGGGGTTTTTGTGGGTAGCGCAAATGATCCCTCCAGCCTGGGAATTCATTAAAGCTACGATTGCTGGTGTCGGTAACACTATATGGAATCTGGTCACTATATTTATGGGGTTGCTTCCTGTTATCGCTTTAGTGGGTGTTTTCTTTGCGATGTTAAATGCAGGGATGATTATGGGAAGAATATCGGCTTACGCGTTTACTGCGGCACAAACTGTGATGGCTACGGTTACGAATATAGCGGCAGGTGCAATGAGATTATTTAATATGGTGGTTAAGGCTAATCCTCTTATGCTGTTAATTTCTTTAGTTATCGCTGCGATGGCCGCATTCGGGGCTTGGAAAGTGGTGACTATGGGCCTTAAGCAGATATTTAGCAACGTATTTGGTTTCATTGTCGATCTGGCGCAAAACACGGTTAACACGGTCATTTCAGTTATTAACGGGATCATTAAAGGTGTTAACGCAGTAGCGGGCTTTTTTGGCAAGGTGCTTGGCGTGGATACCAAGCAAATTGCGGAGATTGAATATAAGGCAGATTTTACGAATTTCAAGGATAAAGGGCAAGACTATATTGAAGATTTCTCCATAGATAAGTTCAAAAATCAATTCATGCCGGCTAAGAACACGGGCAAGAACAACGAGGAGTTATTGGAACAGTACAATATGGGAAAAACCGGATACGATGTTCCCGTTCCAAAAACAGCCCCAACTCCGTCCATGCCCGTCATGCCAACGGCCCCAATCCCGGTAGCCCCTGCGGGCGGAAGCATCGATTCCATTGGTAAAGTGGATAACTCGGTGGACGTGGCGAGCGAGGATCTGAAAATCATGCGTGATCTGGCAGAAGTGAATGCGATCAGCAATATGATCACCCTGACGCCGACCGTGCAGATGACGACAGGAGATATTAACTCCGGGGCCGATCTGGATACGATCATGTCGAGAATTAACCGAACGCTGGAGGAGCAGTTTGTTTCCAGTGCCGAGGGGGTGTATCTGTAACATGAGCGATTACGGATTTTTTCTGAGCTTCAATAACCAGGAGGAGGTTTTTCGGTTTCCTGTGAACCCCGAGCGGATTGACGTGAAGGATAGCGGAGAAGGCAAATCCTATACGGTAGCGGGGCTTGGTGAAGTAAATGCGATTCTGCATCCGAAGCTGACGGAGATCTCGTTTGAAAGTTTTTTTCCGGGTAGGATGTACCCCTTTGTCCATCTAGGATCTGACCAGGAGCTGAAGCTGCCGATTGATTACGTAAATACCATTAAAGGATGGATGGAGACCCGCAGACCTGTGCGCTTTGTCATGACGGGCCTCGTTCCAGATCCGCTGAGCGGTACGGACGGCAAGAATGTGGTCGGGGCGATGAAGTCTTTTGGCATCAACATGGCGGCATCCATCGAAAGCTTCAACTGGAATACGATGACCGGATCGCCGGAAGATATCGAGTTCTCGATTTCGCTCAAACGCTATGTGTTTTATGGGGCTCGGAAGGTGGTACCGATAAAAGACAAAAAAGCGGCAGCCGTGAAGAAGAAAGACCGGCCGGATGACCGCAAAAAACCAACCTCCTATACGGTTGCCAAAGGCGACACCCTGTGGAGCATTGCCCAAAAGCTGCTCGGCAGCGGTTCCCGTCATGCGGACATCCAAAAACTGAACGGAATCAAGGACCATGAAGTCCGGAAGCTGGCTATAGGCCGGGTTCTCAAGATTCCCTAAAGAGGTGGCGCCATGATTGAACTGATGATTGACCGCAAGAACGGAAGCGTGTGGGATTTGGGGCAGATCGTAACCGACATCACGTGGAAAACAAGCCGTCAGGCGAAGCCGGCGAGTCTGGATATTAACTATGTGAACGATGGTCTTGCACAGAGCAAGGAATTCGAAGTGGAAAACGGCGACATTGTGCGCTTTCGGAAGGATAATAAGGATCTGTTTTATGGCTATGTTTTTTCCAAGGAGTGGGGTATGGATGCTGAGGTCAAGGTGATGGCGTATGACCAGCTGCGTTACCTGTCCAGCAACGACACCTACCGGTTCACGAATGCAAAGGTGGAGGATATCATCCGGAAGATTGCCAAGGATTTCAATCTGAAGACAGGCACGCTTGCCGATACCGGCCATACGATCCCTGCGATGCTGGAAGCGGACAAAAAACTGATCGATATGATCTGCAAGGCCCTGGAGTCCACGTTGATCGCGACCAAGCAGTACTATATGTTTTACGACCAGTATGGTGAACTGACGTTGGCCAATATCAACGACATGCTGCTTAAACTCGCGGTGGGAGAAGACAGCCTCATGACGGATTTTTCATATAAAAAAAGCATCGACAACGAGACGTACAACCGCGTCAAAGTCGTGCGGGACAACAAGGAAACCGGGAAGAGGGATGTGTATGTTTACCAGCATGGGCAGAACATCGCCCAGTGGGGGCTGCTCCAGCTGTATGAGGTTGCTGACGAGAACATGAACCCCGCTCAATTGAAGCAGTTAGCGCAGAACTTGCTGGAGCTGAAGAACAGAGAGCAGCAGACGTTGTCGATCGAGGCTATTGGAGATTTGCGGGTCCGTGCCGGAAACACGATCTATGTGAATCTTCCAGAAGAAGGGTTGAAGCCGTATCTCATCGATGAATGTACGCATAAATTCTCGGATGGTACGCACACGATGTCGCTGAATATGAAGGTGGTGTAAGCAGTGATGCTGGATATTATCAAAAAAGCCAGTCTCAGCGCCGTGGGAAACACAAATCCGATGGCGGTGCTGTACGGGACAGTCACATCAACACATCCTCTCGAGGTGAACGTGGATCAGCGTTTCAGCCTGACGGAGGATTTTTTAGTTATCGGAGAATCAATGACCGAGTACAAGTTGAACATTGGCGGCGCGGAGTATGTAATTCGAAAAGGGCTGGAGATTGGTGATACGGTGCTGCTCATTCGTTATCAGGGCGGACAAACGTATCTCGTGCTGGATCGGTTGGTGAAGCCGTGATGATCCCGCAGGGTGGAACGCTGCAACCGGGTAGCGAGATCGTGGAAACAATGGCACAGCCTAGCTTGACATATGACTTGAATCTGGAGGAAGGAACGATATCCGGTCACATTGACGGTCTTGAGGCCGTTAAACAGGCTGTCGTAAAAATCCTTCAGACGCGGCGTTTTGAACATCTGATCTACAGCAGTAACTATGGGCAGGAGCTGGACTCCGTCATTGGCCGCGACCCACTGTGGGCCTATGCTGAAATCGAGCGGCATATCAAGGAAGCGCTGCTGCAGGATGACCGCATTTTGTCGGTAGATGATATGAATATTACCTTTGTGGGCGATCAGGCCGTGGCGGAATTTACGGTCCGAAGCGTGTATGGTGCTTTCAATATGATCAAGGAGGTGAGAGAGGATGGTTGAGGAACAGACGTACGAAGCAATTCTGGAGCGGATGATGGATCGAATTCCGGATGGTATGGATAAAAGGGAAGGCAGCATCATTTACGATGCGTTGGCACCTTCTGCTGCTGAGCTTGCCCAGATGTACGTGGAATTGGGGTACTCCATGAATCTGAAATTTGCCGCTACGGCATCGGGCGAATTTTTGGATCGGAGCATTGCCTGGTCGGGACTGACCCGAAAGCAGGCTACAAAGGCACAGCTTCTGGGACACTTCTCAGGCAATAACGGTACCGCGGTAGATGTGCCTCTAGGGAGTCGTTTTTCATTGGATCCGCTGAATTACAAAGTAATCACCCGTCTGGATTCAGGGCAATATGTTCTCGAATGCGAGACAAGCGGGAAGGAAGGCAACCGCCGATTCGGCGCGCTGCTTCCGCTGGAATACGTCGAAGGCTTGGTGAAGGCAGAGCTAATGGAGCTCTGGGTGCCAGGCGAAGATACCGAGTCGGACGAAGCGTTATATGACCGATACCGCGAAAAAATCTCCCGGCCCGTGACCAGTGCAAACCGGAATCAGTATGAACTGTGGGCGAGGGAGAAAGCCGGGGTTGGCAAGGCCAAGGCTTTTCCGTTATGGAATGGTCCGGGCACCGTCAAGGTGGTGCTGCTGGATAACGAGATGCGATCGCCTACGCCTTCCGTTGTGGAATCGGTGCAGCAGTATATCGATCCGACCATGGATGGCATGGGGGAAGGCGCAGCTCCTGTCGGTTCGGTTGTCACCGTTGTTGGGGCGGCTGAAGTGCCTGTCAATATTGAAGTACAGGTTACGCTGCTCGATGGAGCCGGCATGGATGGCGTGCAGGAAGCCATTGAGCAGGGGGTTCGTCAGTATCTCAAAGACCTGGCAATGTCCGATCCGCTGGTCCGGTATAACCGAATTGCCAATGTGATCTTGGATATTCCGGCAGTCATCGACTACGAGATATTGACCGTGAACGGAGGAACGGACAGTCTTCCGATCGAACCGGAAGCGGTAGCTGTCCTAGGGACGGTGACGGTCCGATGAGTAAAGCCGAAGCCTGGCTGGGTTACCTGCCGTCCTTTTATCACGATGTTCGAGAAATGAAAGCCATTGCCGGAGCCGAAGGGGCTGAGTTGGACAAGCTGGCGCAGGAACTGGAGGATCAGTTGGACCAGTATTATCCCGAAACCGCTACGTGGGCGCTATCCCGGTTCGAGCAGGACTTGAACATTCCGGTGAACCTCGCCAAGCCGATCGAGCAACGTCGTTCGGTCATCATTTCGAAGATGCGGGGGAGCGGCAAGGTGTCTGCCAGCATGCTCAAAAATGTGGCGCAAGCCTATGAGCGGGGCAGCATCGAGGTATCCGTCCAGCCAGCGGAGTATAAAGTGACGATTCATTTTCGAGATACACTCGGCATCCCGCCGAATTTAAGTGATTTGAAATCAGCCATTGAGGAGATCAAGCCAGCACATATGGCGGTCGATTACGCCCTGCGTTATCTCACCATAGCTGAAGTGGAGGGCATGACCTTTGAGGAAATATCAGCAACGACACAAGACAGATTGTTGGGAGGAGGAGCCTAAATGACGAATCCGGTTACGCCGAATATCGGGTTGAACAAAATCGATCGAACCTCGCCGTCCACGACGTATTTCGATCTGGAGAAATATATTGATCAGAACGCAGATGCCGTAGATCGGTTCGCGGGTGAAAGCAGTGAGGCCATCGGCGCACTGGAAAAGCGTCTGGACACAGAAGAGCGAAGGGGAGTGGTGCTGCAGCCAGGGCTTCAGATCGTGAACGCGGAGCGGAGCGCGCCTTTTAAGTTGAGTGGGATTAAGGGGCGGACGTTGGTGAACCTTGCGGGACGCCAGACTAACCGTAGCGCATCAAATCCTGCGACAACTACCTTAAGTGTTGGGTCGGGCACCACTGGTAATAATACTGAGATTATAAATGTAGCTGTTAAAAATACAGACGAGGGTTACATCATATATAGACAAGTAGGGGGCTCAGCTTTTCTTGCTCTTGCTGGGAAATATTACGTAATATCGGCAGAAGTGAAAGTAAACAGCATTTCTGGTAGCGGGTTAGTTAAAGTAGGCGCAAATGTTGGAATTGGGGCAGATACTGTTGATAAGACTAGACTGGGGATTTGGCAAAGAATTTATTATGGGTTTACAAAATCGGCTGACACCGCTTTTGATATTATAATTGGAGTTTGTTACGCGGGTGGGGTATATGCTGCCGTCAACTTTGATGTTAAAAACGTAAGTTTATATGAAATTTCACAATCAGAGTATAACAGTATTACATCGTATTCCGCAGAACAAATGGATATTAAATATCCATACGTCGATAGTATTCAACCTGTACGAAATCCGTATGTGATCCGGTACGGAGAGAATCTGGCTCCTACACTATTTGAAGGCACGGTTGAAAGTTCAACGAAAGTGCTATCTGAATATTCGGCTATAGTAAAAGCGACAGGTTCAACGGTTGTGGAATACCGGTCTAAACTTATACCTGCTATACCGAATACTAACTATACACTTCGTGCGAAAATCACTCTAAATGGCCTAGAAAAATACGATGGAGTGTACGTTGATGTACTGGGTTACGATGAAGCTGGGTTGTATGTATTAGACACACCTGGAACCTCCGTCAATGGAACAGGAACTGGAACAGATATATTTGCTACTCCGGCAAACATCAAAACTATGGAGGTTCGTATTGTAGCCCCTCAAGATGCAGCTGTTGGTGACTATGTTATTGAAGATATTATGCTTAATCTCGGAGCTACGGTCAAAACACATAAACCACGTGAAGACTGTATACTTGCGCTGCAAACGGACTTATACTCCGATCCGGTGACAGGTGCGAATGCTGACGAGGTGTTCGAGAAGAACGGGCAGTATTTCAGACTGGCGAAGTGGAATAGGAAGGTTTTGGATGGTTCGATAAATTGGGTCGGCTCTTTCCCTTTTACAGGATTTAAAAGTGTTAGATATCCACTAACTAACGTAGTTGTACGTAGTGCTATTGGAGTTAAATATGATGGTAAAATACTTAATGAATATGGCGGTACAGATGCACCTGACAAAGTTACTGTTGATAACGATAACGCTTATGTATGGATTTCCAACGCAGACAGCGGGTGGGGGGACAACTACACACCAACTTCTGACGAGATTAAAGCATTTTTTATGGGCTGGACAATGTACGATGGAACAGGGGGAAATCAAAGTCCGAATACTAACCTGTATAATGGTATTGGCGCTAAGTGGTGGGCTAGAAGAAGTGACGGTATAAGTCGTCTATGGGTAGATGCAACAGCCGTTCTTCCAACAGTCCAAGCTCCTAGTTGGACACCTTTTCAACTTGTATACCAACTTGCAAATCCTACTGTCGATTCTATCATATCTGAAGGATTACTGACGTTTAATAAAGGTGACAATCAGATCGAAGTTGGTACGGGGATCGTGTTGAGAGAAAGAGTAAAACCGTATTTAGATAATGCTAAGTGGTGGAATCTTGGTAATCCTGTTGCAAATCCGGGATCTACTAGTTTTAAATATGTTGCTAAACAAGTATTTTCAGTTTTTATGAATAATGTTAAGGATTTTAGATGGAAGGTTACCCTTACTGAAAAGTATGGGGCTTTAGCACAATTGAGCCCTATTTATCATTTCAATCAATTAGCAGCTTATTCCGTTACGTACCTGAAGTTAGAAAAGTCACCTGATGTCCCACTTCTCGGAACTATCGCAGTAAATGAAAAGTCGTTACTCCAAGAGCTTGTGATATCAGTACAAAACAGTACGACCACCATTTCTGAGTTAATGAGAAAGGAAGAGGATAAGAAGGTATCTGACTGGATAACGCCGACCTTATTAAATGGATGGGTAGGTCATGGGAGTACGGGAGTGTCTATTCGTAAGAATGGAGATCACCTAGAAATTAAAGGGGCAATAAGGGCTGGTGTGGCTATTTCCGGTACACATATAATGAGACTACCAAACGAATTAAGGCCATCAAAGGTATCAGTAATAGGAACATTTAGTCAAAACTCTAATGGAGATCGGACAATTATTGCTGTAGATATATGGCCTGATGGAGTAGTGGTGATTAATGGATCGAGTACTTCAAATATAGGTAATGAATTTTTACTTATGAATGCTTCTATTTCACTTAGTTAATTGAAAGGAGAATCCTCATGAAAGCCGCACCTAAAGTAAATATAGACGGCCTCTATATAGAGGATACGTTGGTGGACGATACCTTTTCCGGTATCGTCCCTTTTTATTCCCACACGGAACAAGGAACACTAGATAGTCTAACCAAAACACAAGGCATGACAACAGAACTAGATGAACCATCAAACGAACCAGAATCCAATATCTCCGGCTACATCATCGGCATCCCGGTAACTCCCGGTCTCTACCAACCACGCTTCGATATGGCAGCCTGGAATGGCTACCAGGCTACCATAAGCGTAGCCCAAGATTCATTCCAACAAGCCTTATCGGGATGGCACACACTCCCGGAAGAGCAACGCGGCGACAAGCCAGTGGTGGAGTCCCCACCTCAGCCTACATTATGGATCGAAGGCTTAACCCAGGAAGAAATCGAGGAGCTAACTAGCCCTCAACCACAGGAACCTAATGAAGTGGATCGCTTAGGTTCTGAGATGGTTGCGCGGGAGCTCGAGGCCATGGAGTTGCGCCAGCAAAATGAGGCGCAGGGCGCTCAAATTGTGGGGCTTGAATTGCGGTTGCTGTCACTTGAAAATAGCTGATCGAAAGGAGCGGAAGACGATGTTCGAGAACGATTTTGAGCGCTTGAAGTACTACTATGAAAAGAAGTGGGCACAGAAGCCCCAACTGAGACAATATGTTGCCTTTGGCGTGATCACTTTGGAAGAATATGAAGTCATCACTGGCGAGGCCTACTAAACGCTGCTTTGAATGACCTTAGATTAAAAAGAGACTTCAACGAAGAAGGCGGAATCATGCTGTAGAAGCGGAGCGTTCGCCTTTGTCCACGGATTTTAACCCTATCCATGAGTTTTAAGGAAATCCGTGGGCAACAGCGATCGGAAGCATGATCCGCAGGCGAAGTGACGTACATGCTAATAAGGATTCTCTCTCTTAGAGCAACTATAAATAGCAACAATTCAAGCCCTCGGCTCCCCCGAGGGCTTTTTTACACCTTCAAAACCATATAAAAGGAGGAACAATTATGTATGAGCACATCGGTCAGCTGTTTAAGATGCTGGTGGCGGGGACGGGGGCCGTGACAGGTTACGTCTGGGGTGGATGGTCGCTGCCGCTGCATCTGTTGTTGTGGTTCGTCGTGATCGATTGGTTGACCGGATGGGGCGCGGCCTGGATGAACGGCGAGCTGCGCAGCCGTATTGGTTATACTGGGATTGCACGTAAAATGACCATATTTCTCATCATCGCCCTGATGCATCTGGTGGACCGGGTGCTGGGGGAGATGAATTATTTTCAGAACACGGTAATCTTCTTCTATCTCGCGAATGAGCTGCTGTCTATTATTGAGAACGTGGGGAGAATGGGGGTACCGATCCCCCAGTCCCTGCGTAATGTGGTGCAGGTATTCCAGATCAAATCCGAAGAAGGGGATAAGCCAACCGCACGAAAGAAGGAGAAAAAGGATGAAACCCTCTGAATTTATAGCCAAGCTGGCACCTATAGCCAATCAGGACATGCGTCAGTATGGGGTGCCTGCTTCGCTTACGCTCGCGCAGGCAATCCTGGAATCCAATTGGGGAATGAGCGGTCTAACGCAAAAAGCGAACAATCTGTTTGGCATCAAGGGGACTGGTCCGGCGGGAAGTGTCACCATGCAGACAACCGAATACCGAGGGCAAACGCCCTATACGACCAATGCCCAGTTTCGAAAGTATAACAGCTGGAGTGAATCGGTTGCCGATCATACCCGGCTGATCCTGAACGGCACACGTGACAAGCCGCAGCGTTACCATGGCGTATTGTGGGCGGATTATAAAACAGCTGCAACCGAGATTTGGAGAGGGGGCTATGCCACAGACCCCAATTATCCAAAAAAGCTCATTTCCATTATGGAGCAGAACTCGCTCTATCAATATGATGTGCCTAGTCCAGAGGAGGAGGAACGTATGAAAATCGAACAATTAACGGCCGAGCTGCAAAAAACACAAGAGCAGATTCAGCAGCTTAGCAAGCAATATGCTTCTGCGATGAAACTGCTAACGGAGCAAAGCAATACCACTCAGCAGATGAACGTAAGGCTCAAGGCAGTTGAGACGGAGAAACCGGCGAAAGTTCCATCTTGGGCAGAACCGGCAGTACAAGCTGCACAGCAAGCAGAAGTATTGCATGATCCTAAGGGTAGCTACGATTTTTACCGAATTATGACTGTGCTGCATCGTTTGGGGACTTTCGATAGTCCGAGCAAGTGATACAAAAATTAACATGGCAGCTGCTCTCGCAAGTTCCATCTATATAATGAAGCGTTTTTTGAGCTGTGTTGAACAATAAAGCTGCCCAACCGTTTAGGACGGTATGGGCAGTTTTTGTTGTTTATATCAGTTAGTGTTTTGCTAGCATCTTCATTCTCGATTATTCATTTCCGGAATGTGCTTTTATAGTGTGTTCGAGCCGTCTTTACTTTCTCGGCGCAATTCACGTTCGCTTATTCCATGAACCCTGTGTCCGTGCATACATATTCATATTAAAAATCCCTACCTAAGTAAACTCAGCTCACTTCACCCTCACCGTCCTCACAGCCTGCGCTTGATTCCCCGCATGGTCCGTAATGGTATAGGTCACCGTGTAGATTCGGCTCTGTCCGCGCTCCGATTTCTCTGCCCGCAGCCGGAAATGGGTATCATAGGTACCGAACTCGGCATCTTGTATATCCTGTCCCCAGTCGCCCCCATCGCCTCGATTGTTTTTGCTTTCACTGTCACCCGTGTCCTTATCTTTACCTTTCTCAATCTCCGATGTATCTCCGCTATGCCCCTTGCCGCCTGCACTCTCCATGGTGATGGAGGTCAACACAATGGATGCAACGCCAGAGCCTTCATCGCTAGATTCGAGCTCAGCGTGAATATCGACCATTTTGTGGTTCGGTGCCTTTAGTACGGAAGGTGAGAGTGTTACCTTCAGCACCGGGGCGATTTTATCGATGTTCGACACTGTGGCTGTCATCTTATCTTCGTTGCCGTCCTCATCTTCATATTCGAAGATAAATGAACCATTCTCGGTAAATTTGTAAGTTGAAGATCCGCCGTTATTGATAACGGTAAACGGACGATTCGAGACCAAGGCTGCAACAACGTCTCCATTTGTCGGGGTCGTTGTGCTGTACTCCAAGCCTACTGTGAAATCGGTATACGTGACACCCGGCGCGGCGGTAAAGTTCTCGCCTACATTGTCCAGCGTATTTCCGCTTAGTTTGATGTTCTGGCCCGCCTTGAGCTGAATCCCGTTGCTGTTCCCGGTAATGGTATTGTTTAGAATTTGCACATCCTCCGGCTCTCCAGCTCCAGTGCCGCCCGCGTTGGTGTCCCCGTTGTCGTGCTCGAGGAGAATGCCCCAATAATGCTCGGCCGTGTTCTGGCGTATCGTGTTGCCCTTGATGATTGTGCCCGGCCCGTTCAAAATGTTGATGCCGGCGGCATCCGGAATGTCGACGGTGTTCTCGATCCGGTTGTTCTCGATGATGGTATCCGGTGAGCCCATGGATACGACGATGCCTTGCCGCGCATTGCGGATTGTGTTGTCGTGGATATAGTTTTGCGGACCGGATTTACTGTGATTGGTTGGGGCGGTTCCCCCGGTATTCCCGATGCCGATGCCGCCGCCATAAGGCATGTCGGTAATAAGGTTATGGTGAATCTCGTTAAAATACTCCAGCTCCCCATGCAGATCAATCGCATCCAGCCGAACTTGGTGGAATTCATTATGCCGGATCACATTGTTATGGGCCACATATTGAATGAGTGCGCCGTGGCGCAGGTAAGGCCCCTCGAAGTAAGAGTCTTCGACTAGATTCCACCGGGTATCATTGGCAAAACCGTTGCGGTCGACCTTCGGTACGCCCTGAATGGATATACCGTATCCGGCACCGCCCGGACCGAGATCCGTGGCATTTCGGAACGTGGTATTGCGGACGACGATATCATGGCTGTTCTCGATGCGGACCCCCATGCGGCTGAATTTTTCGATCGTCACACTGTTGATCGTGATGTTGTACGAAGGCGCCTCGCCATAATTGGCGGCAATGATCATCATGTCAGGACCGCCGGCATCCGGGTTGTTGATTCTGTGATCCGTTGTATATTGACCCTCCCAAGCAGATGTCAGCGTCAGGTTGGAGATGGTCAGATCATGCTGCTTGGCGGATCTCAGCATCGTACTGTTCCGAACCTTGTTCAGCGAGGTCTTCAGGATCGCGCCGTTCTGGCTCTCCCCCCGTAAATTGACCTTCGATTTCAGCGTCAGATTGGTCAAACCATCTGGAGCACTGTTTAAGTTGTACACGCCATTAGGGAAGAACACCTCGTCTCCCGGGAGCGCCTCATCAATTGCTCGCTGAATCGCCGGTCGATCGTCCGAGCCGTTGTCTGCAGGATCGGCTCCGTAATCGACTACATTCAGCGTCCTTCCGGTAGCAGCAAAAGCCTGATGCACCGGATGGTTGCTGCCGTCCGCATTTTTCATGCCGGGAGAGGTAAAAGGGACGGTACCCTCCGGCGGCTGCGGCACAAAATCCGGAATAATTGCCACAGGTGTATCCCCGTTAGCAAAAGGCGGATAGATATGGACTTCCGTCAGACTCGTGTAGGCGCTGCCGTCCGAATTTCCGCGCCCGATCAGCTTGACGTACCGGGCATTCGTGTCCGGGACGTTAAATGGCTGCATCGCGGTGTTGGTTCCGCTGCTCGAACCGTTGAAGAGGGGAGACCAGCTTACTCCGTCATCCGAGGTTTCGATATCGATCTGCGTCGCGCGAACATCCCCTTTGTAGAAGGCGATTCCCAGATAGCCGATGTCCCTGGTCTCGCCCAGATCATACATGATCCACGGACCATCGCCGGCGGCTGACCAGCGGGTGTACAGATTTTGGTCCAAGGTATTATCCTCGATGTTGCCGTCGCTGCCGCTTGCCGTAACCGAGGCCACAGGCCAAGGCGATAAGGGGGAGCTAAGCGTCGTAACTGACAACGTCAGTGGAACCGGACTGACATTTCCAGCGGCATCGACAGCCTCGACCTTAAAGCTGTACTCCGTGTGCGGAGACAGTCCTTCCGCTTCATAGCGGGTGATGTCGGAGCTTAGCTCCGTTACTTTGACATCGTTTTGATAAACGTTATACTTCGCGACGAACTTGTTGTCCTCTGCCGTCAGCCATGCCAAATGCACATAATCTTCGCCAATGCTGCCGATGGATAGACGGCTTCCGACCGGCCAGGACGGTGGCGTATTATCCTGACTGGAATCCACCAACTCGCTTACGACCAGCGCAGGTCTTGGATTGCTGGAGCCGTTGGCTTCTTTACTATAGATATTGACGCTGACACCGGTATGGCTCGCATCTGCAAGGAGAAACGATACGCTGCCATTCGCAAGACGGCTGCGGACATAGTCTGTCACATCGACGCTGTACACCTCCGGGCGCCCGCTATTCTCGGCCTTTACCGTAAACGACCCCACATAAGCGGCCGGATCGAGGCTATTCGTGGGCGCATTATTCCAGGTCAGTTGGCTTTCGTTCCAGGCTGTATTCTCGATCCCGTAGAGGGAGAGCTCTAGGTCCGTGTTGCTGGTGCCTTTTTTCGCGGCGACCTGGAATTCGTAGAGGTAGTCCGGATCGCTCAGGGTGGAAGCATCGAATTTGAAATAGACAACCTTTTTGTTGGTTGTGCCGGACGATACGCTAAAAAGGCCGAGGCTTGTGCCTGTGGCGGAATTGATATTGGTGTCCGGTTTGGAACTGTCGATCAAGGCATCGTCCGAGGGCTCCAAACGCCCAACCACAACGGGAATACCCGGTGAAGGATCAGTTGGGTCGGTGGGATCGGTTGGATCTGTCGGATCAGGAGGCGTGTAACCGTCTTTGTAGAGAATCGGCGTTGTTACCTCCAGATTCTTCACATGCTGTGCCATGAAGGCCCAAGCTTCCGCTTCTGCGGTTGACTTGGCTTCTCCGGTAAAACCATGACCCTGTCCGGGTACGATCTCAAAATCTACGACCGGAACATCGGCGCTTGTCAATTGATCCGCGAATGTCACGCTGTCGGTGTAAGGGATGGTGGCGTCCGCGTCACCATGCCGGATCCAGAACGGCGGATCATCGGGAGTGGCATACGTCCCCGGCATGGCAAGCCGAGCCTCAATCGGGACGGACAGGGCGTTATGCCCTCCGAGCAGCTTTGTGACCGAGCTGTAACGGTCGGCAAAATCGGTCGTGAAGTCTGCTGGTCCGTACCAGTCCACCACCGCCTGCACCTTGGTGGAGTATTCCGGCCAGCCTCCTACGCCTTCGATATCGGGAAGATGAACGGTATCCCCAGTATCCAGCGTGACCGTATCCTCCATGGTCAGGTCTCCGGTCGTTCCAAGCAGGGATGCGAGATGCCCGCCCGCCGAAGTGCCCCAAACGCCGATCCGGCTTGGATCGATGTGGTATTGCTCGGCATGGGCACGCAGATACCGAATGGCCAGCTTCACGTCTTGAATCTGGGCCGGGTAAGGCGTTTCGGGGGTTAGCCGGTAGCTTAAGGAAACGCCGATGTACCCGTGTTTAAGGACATAGTTGCAGATGCTGCCGAGGGCGTTTTTGCGGTCGCCTTTATTCCAGCCTCCGCCGTGAATGTAGATCATGACCGGCATAGGCTCGGCTGGCTGGGTGCTCGGAACGGCAATGGACGTGAAGAGATCCCGGTCGCCGGCTTTGCCGATCAAAACGTCCTCATAGAGGGTTACGCCTTCCGGTGCAGGGTACGGGCCCGTTTCGGTCGGCGGGGGTTCAGGCACAGGATCGACCGCAGGCGGAATGCCCGGTATGGCCTGGCCGGACAGCGAGACGCTGTCGATGTACATGTTGGCGTTCATCGGATCACCTACCCGAAACTGGATTTGTACGTTTGGGTTACTGTTAGCCTCAGGGGGCAGCGTCCAGGTTTTCAACGTGTTGGATTCGCTGCGCGGCGCTTCGGGGGTTCCGGGGGCAAGCTTGAAATCCTCCAGCGTGCTCCAGGTTACGCCGCCGTCGCCTGACCATTCTGCCACAATGCTTCCGCTGACATAGGATGAAGCTCTTGTATAATAGCTCAGCTTGATATTGCCATAACCCGTCGTATTGACGGGCAGATAGACCGAGTCGGTCACATCGATCTTCATAAGGTTCGGCGTAGACGGAGCGCTGCTGGATACGGAGGTTTTGGCTTTACTTCCGCCATCCCCGGTCTGAACCCAAGGCAGCGGAATCACGACGCCGCCCGTGGTTCCGTAGCGGTCCGAATCAAAGTTATCGGAGAAGAAAAGAATATCTGGCCCTTCTGGTTCCGGTAGGGGATCGGAATTCGATGCAAAAGATTCATCCGCAAGATCGAATTCTGAAACCGATTGTGCAGATACGGCACGAAGATGCCCTGGGGATGCCATGATGCTTATGGAGATCAGCAGGCAGAGGATCAGGCATGAGATTCGGTTAAGTGTCTTCTTCAACGTTCCATCCCTCGCTTTTCAATTTGTGATTGAAGCGTGTTTAAGAAAACCCGAGGAGTAGGCGCTTGACTGCCCCCCGGGCATAAGAAGCCCAATGAATGTTAGAGGTGCATGTGGGTATAGGAGAAGAAGGTGGGGCTTTGACATGGTCGGACTGATTCGGGGTGGTATCGGATTTGCTTTATGACTCTTATGGAATATCATTTCCCTCCTTTCCGTGGCGCGCTTCAAGAAGTGAATGACAGCGCTTACCTAACAACGTATCAAGAATGCAAGCATAGGTCTTGTGTTAATCCTATAAGCGCTTGGCGTTTTTGCATAATGGAAGATTCATTGACGTTTATACCCTCCCGAGGGTGTAAAAATAGGGCCGTGGAGACTGGAGTCCATCTTTGTATGATTTGCTCCACCCATCGCCTTGACGGGAATATCGTGCTTAGCAGATAGTGTCTGACACAATTCGGGTATACAAGGAGGAACGGGTTTACTGGGGAATCATATTTTTCTTCAGCTGCCGGATGGCATATAATCTAAAGAACGAACGGTTCCGAATCGACCCTATACAGATAAAACAGGAGTGGGATAAATGACACTGAATGAGCTTAGAGAGCATCGCCAATACCCGGAGCAAACGAAGTCGGATGCTTCACGCGCGGTATACGAGCGGGATTATTCGCGCCTGATCCATTCGCCGACGTTCCGCAGGCTGCAAGGAAAATCACAGGTATTCGGTGCTGGCACCGGCGATTACTACCGGACGCGCTTAACGCATTCGCTCGAGGTGGCGCAGATTGCGCGCGAAGCGGCACGGAGTTTGAGCCGCCATTATCCCGAAGTGATGCCGGATCAGGCGGAGAACGCCGGGCTGATGATTGATCCCGAGGTGGTGGAATGCGCGGCGATCGCCCATGATTTTGGGCATCCTCCATTCGGCCATAAGGGCGAAGAGGTGCTGCAGGGCATTCTGGAGAAGCTCATTGACCGCAGAACCGAGAAGGAGCTGACGCGTCAGCCGGGTACGCCGACGCCGGAGCGGGCTGCCGAGGTACAGCAGGCGATGCGGCGGAAATATGAGCATTTTGAAGGGAATGCGCACAATTTTCGGCTGATCATGTTTTTGGAGAAAAGAGAGAATGTCAACGGACTCAATCTGTCCGATGCGGTGCTGCTTGGCATCAATAAATATCCGTTCTCCGGGTTGGATAATCATAAAGGGATGTACCGGCATGAATGGGAATACATCTCCCAGATTCGGAAGGAGTGGCAAATTCCCGGCACGCATCGAACGCTCGAAGCGCAGCTGATGGATCTTTGCGATGACATCGCCTATTCCGCGCATGATCTGGAGGATGGCATCAAAGCCGGGAAGATCGAGGTGCATGAACACTTTTTGCGAGATAGTCACCTGAACAAACTGATCGTGCAGAAGATCATGACGCTGGAAGACGAGGTATGGAAGGGATGGACCAAAGAGCAGATTCATCCGAAGGTGGAAACGGTGCTGGATGAGTTTCTGAAAATCTGGAACGAGAAAATGCCGACCTGCGAGAATGACTATTCCCGTACCCGGCGGGAGGTCAAGGCCTACTGGGTCAGCCTGTTTGTAGGCAGCTTAGGCGTGATTACGAACGGAGATTGGAAAAAGGTGACGTTTGTCAAAGACGGCGTGGAAGACGAGGATATGCTGCGTACGGTCAGCGTCCTGAAGAGTTTCGCCTGGGTGACTATGATTCGCGACCTGCGGGTTCAGCGCCTGCAAAAACGCAGCGAATGGATCATCAAGCGCTTGTGGGATGCTTTTCTGGATCCTGTTGCCTCAACGGCGATCATTCCGTCCGACTGGCTTCAGCGCTATGAGGCGGATCAGAAGCGGGCCCAGCCGATCTGGACGTGGGAGCATATGGTGATTGATTATATCGCAGGGATGACGGACGCTTTTGCCGAGAAAATCTATAACGAGTTATATGGACTCAAGGTAGGTTCGATCTATGATTTGGATTAGTAACGGAGGAAAAAGCCAATTGAAACTGAGCGTGCTTGATCTGGTTCCGCGTTTGGGAGAGAGCTCGTTCGAAGAGGCCTTGCAGCAAGCGGTGATACTGGCACAAAAAGTGGAAGCATGGGGCTACGGGCGCTACTGGGCGGCAGAGCACCATGATCTGGAGCATCTGTCCTGTGCATCGCCTGAGATTTTGCTGGCCCATATCGGCGCCAGAACAACGCGCATCCGGCTCGGCTCTGGGGCCGTGCTGCTGCCCCACTACAGCCCGCTGAAGGTGGCGGAGAATTTCCGTATGCTGGCAGCGCTGTATCCCGGACGCATCGATCTCGGGATCGGGCGGGCGCCGGGAGGTTCAGCCCATACGAGTTTGGCGCTTAGCGGAAATTTCCTGGGTCATGTGGCGGATTTGCCGCAGCGGATTCGGGCTTTGACCGAACTGCTGGAGGATCGGTATCGCTATGAAGACGTGCCGGTAGCAGCGAAACCGGTCCCCGCAACTCCGCCCGTGATGTGGATGCTCGGCACGAACACGAAGAGTGCGGGGTATGCGGCCGAATTCGGGACGGGCTATGTATTCGGACAGTTTATGAGCGATACGGACGGGGCGGAAGTTCTCCAAGCTTATAGGGAAGCTTTTCTGCCAAGCGCTCATTTGCAGGAACCGTGCGCGATGGTGGCGGTAAGCGTGGTTTGCGCGGAGACGGAGGAACAGGCAAAGAAGCTTGCAACGCAAATTCCCCGACGAGGGCAGCGCACGATGCCCACGGACCCGTCTGGTTCCGATTCGTCAGACCCATCCCAGCGGCTTATCATCGGCACGTCTGCAAGTATACGAAACAGACTGCAGCATATGGCAGAACAGTATCGGTGTGACGAGTTCTTGATCGTCACGCCGGTGAGCGATTATAATGCGCGGCTGGAATCCTATCGGCTGTTAATGGAGCAGTAGTGACTGCTGCACATATATAATAGAAGAGAGACGAAAAAAATGATAAATACGAACGAGTATGACATTACCTTTGCTCCGTCTTCCACAAGCGGTGAGCCATCGTTTTTTTACACTTATGCCTGTCATGAAACGGAGCGAGAGCTGTGCTTGATGGAGCTGACGGAGCTGTTCGGTCATGAGCCTGACGGTGAGGATTGGCTGGAAAGCGAGTTATGGGTTGATCCGGATCGGAGCCCGTTCTTATCGGCCTGCATCAATGTCAGGATAACTGGAGAATCCATCGAACGAATCGCCGAGCAAGCAGGCAGGATTCACCTTAATAATGCGACCTTCAAAGTTGTCTGCCTCAAGGCGGGGGATCGATTCAGTTATGAACAATCACGCGGATATGAACGGACGGTAGGCCGCCAAATTACAGGAACCGCACAGATGAAAGCTCCGGATATCACGCTCGGTATGATGTCCACAGGCGGCATCTGGAGATTGGGAATTCTTCATGAACCTGAACGTGCATGGCTGAATCATAAACAGAAGCCGCAAAATTACTCTACAGGCCTCAGCTCGCGGATCGCGAGGGCACTGGTCAACCTGGCAGTTCCTCGGTTAAGCGAAGTGACGCTCCTGGATCCCTGCTGTGGTATGGGGAATGTTTTGATCGAGGCGTTGTCGATGGGAATCGCGGCCGAGGGTCATGACATCAATCCGCTTGCCATTCGGGGATCGAGGGTGAATCTGAGACACTACGGTTATGATGATAACAAAGTTGCCATTCAGGATATGAATACATTGGAAGGGCATTATGATGCCGCGATCCTGGACCTGCCGTATAATGTGTGTTCCGTTTTCCCGGAGGAAGAGAAGTTGCAGATGCTGCATAGCTTACGTCGGTTGTCAGATCGAGCTGTCATCGTCAGCACAGAGCCATTACGCGAGCAACTGATGAATACGGGCTGGAAGGTCCTGCGTCATTGCACGACCCGCAAGGGGAGTTTTGTAAGGGATATTTGGTTGTGCGAATAATGGGGCATATTATCTATTCCGCAGGATCATAACGATATTTCTCTAAATCAATGATGCCTTTGGGATTGACGACAACGCCTTCGTCCTGGAGGTACAGCTCCTGCATGAGCCTGGATTCATCGTCCTTGATGGCGATCTCTCCTTTTGCGTTGACGACCCGGTGCCACGGCAGCTTGTGAATGTGACTGAGGGTGTGAAGTATTCTGACGACCTGACGGGCGCCCCTTGGGCTACCAGCGAGTCTGGCCACTTGTCCATACGTCATGACATATCCTTCCGGAATGCTCCGGATCACTTCAATTACACGTTCCGTATACGGCTGCATCGATTCTCTCTCCCATTGCGTATAAAAGTAGTAAAAAATAAAAAGGGGCGTCCCGGAAGGTGTGAAAATGAAAACCTCGGGACGTTCCTTTTGTTGTATGGATCTGTGGTCTTTGTTGCAAGATCCCTGGCTCCTTTGAGAGCAGGATAAAAAGTTGTACTTAAAAACTTGTTACCTGGTCTTAGTACGACTTGCTATAGTCGATTACATTTCGGGACAGCGGCTTACCGCTTACATAGCTCTGTAAATTTTCCAGGAAAATATCCACGGCACGCTCGCTGTAGCGATCCGTATCGCCCGCCATGTGAGGGGTCATGATGACGTTGTCCAAGTTCCACAGCGGATGGTCTGACGGAAGCGGCTCTTCCTCGAAGACATCCAGTCCCGCACCTGCCAAGGCTCCGGATTGAAGTGCCTGAATCATGTCATCCGTTACCACGGTCTGACCGCGGCCTACGTTAACGAAGAAGGCAGAGTCCTTCATCGCCGAGAATCTTGCCTCGTTGAACAGTCCACGGGTATCATCGGTGAGCGGGAGGATGTTCACGATATAATCTCCTTCCGCCAGTGCTTCATCGAGCTGATCGACCTTATACATCGCTTCCACATAAGGATCGAACTTGCCGGAATGACGGACCCCGACGGTCCGCATGCCGAACGCTTGGGCCACGCGCGCCGTATGACTGCCGATCTTGCCGACGCCGACAATGACAATGGTTTTGCCTGCCAATTCCGTGAACGTGCCGGACGTATCCCATTTGTTGTTCGATTGCTGTCGAATGGCGAGATGAAGGTTGCGCGTGAAGGCCAGAATCATCGCAAAAATATGCTCCGTAATCGGAACGCTATGTACGCCGCTGGCATTGGTAAGCTGAATGCCCTTTTCTTCGAGCTCTTTGAGCGGCATTTTATCCACACCGGCTGACCATGCTTGAATCCATTTCAGTTTGCTGTCCGCAGACAATATATCCTCCTGTATGGAGCGTGACCAGCCGATCATGATTTCGGCATCCTGAACGATGCTTGGCGTAAGCTCTTTCGCTTTTGTGACCAGCAGCTCGTAGTCGGGGGCGATATCCTTGATTTTTTGCTGTTGTTCGGTGGTTAAGTCGTGTATGGCAACGATTTTCGGCATGGTGCTACCTCCTAAGGAATGTGATATAAACCAGAATAAAAGCGTAACGCTCTTTGGGAACATATTATCAGAAATCATAACTTTGCGCATGGACGAACTATCGAGATTGGTAAATTTGTACATGAATTATTGTCCGTTTTATGGTAAATTGAAGCTTCATCATATTTTTAGGCGAATTTGATGTACCCTCATACTATTTTCAGGTAATATTGCTCAAACTATAAACGAACCATGAAAACATGGTGCTTATAGCAGCCGGTGGCTGCTTAGGATAAAAGAGGATTGGAAGGAAGTGTCTTAGTTGAGCCATTCGGCTGAGGGAGCTATGGATCGTTTATTTGTTGCCGTACATCTGCCTTCCGAGGTGTCTTCCCGGATTCAGGATTGGACGGAAACATTGAGGGAGCAAGTGAATTTCAAAAAATGGGTTCATCCGCAAGATTACCACATTACCTTACAGTTTCTAGGCGATACGCCGTCAAATCGCATAGCGGAGCTCACAGCGGCGCTGCAGGAAGTCGCCAAGGAGCATAAGCCCTTCAGGCTTGGCCTTTATGATGCCGGCGTGTTCGGGGCAAGCGCCTCGCCAAGAATTTTATGGGCGGGAGTCGGCGGGGATTTGAATGCTCTGTCTCTGCTTCAGCAATCGATGGTATCGAGGATGGAGGCTTTCGGATTTGTGCCGGAGGAGCGACCGTTTCGTCCGCATATTACGATTGGCCGGAAATTTCAAGGATATCAAAAATTTTCATTGGATGTTATCGGAACAGGACCCAAACCCATCCAGTGGGATGTGCAGCAACTTGTTCTTTTTCGAACAAATTTGCATGCAAGTCCGATGTACGAAACAGTAGGTGTGGCGCGGCTTTCGACATTTTTCTGAAATTGAAAATAGAATGTTCATAAAATTACCATGTTTTCAACGCCTAAAAATGTGGTTACATAGTGTAGGAATGTGCCGACATCATAGGAGGAAAAATATGACTATCAAAGTGCTACGGCAAAATCGCTGGGTTGCGCTGCTCATCGGAGCGCTCTTTGTGAGTTTGTCTCTTATAAGTTTACTTGGAATGCAGAAAAAGACAACGAAAGGGGAAGAACAGCAGCAGGATATGCCGAAGTTTGTGATGGCTGCACCGGCTCCTGTAAATGACCCTGATCTCTTCGTAAAAGAGGCGAGTACCAAGCAGGATAGGGAACCTGTCAATAATTTGTCTTCAATTGTTTTCCAAGAGTGGAATAAGCCGGGGAGCAAGAGTCATGCTTTTTCAAGCGCAAAAGGCATAGGTTTGGCTGAAAACGGATATTGGAACTCGCAACAAGCATTGAAGACTGCAGATGAGAAAAAGAAACCAGCGAAATCTCAGACTGCGGACGGGAAACCGGCAAAACAAAAGGGGACGCATGTCGTCAAATCTCAGACTGAAAGCTTATCACCCCCCACAACTTTATTCTTCACAAGAACAAATACGTTAACCCAGGGTCAGAAAGCCAAAGCGACCTGGACCTATGATTTGTCAGCTGAAGAACTGCTTCTGCTCCAGAAGATTGTCATGGCAGAGGCGGAAGGCGAACCGTACGAAGGCAAAGTAGCAGTTGCTAACGTTGTCTTAAACCGGCTGCGGTCAGCTAATTTTCCCGATACGATTACCGATGTCATCTATCAAAAACACCAATTTAGTCCTGTAGCGAACGGGCGTCTTAAACGTGTCAATCCGAACAAAGAGACGATTAAATCCGTGAATGCGGCACTTCATGGTCAAAAAGAGGTAAAGGACGATACGTACTTCTTCCTGTCTTTGAAGCTGGCTCAGGACCTGACGGTACATCATTCAAGAACGTTCGTTAAAAAAATAGGAAATCACTCTTTTTACAAGTAGTGCCTGTATGGGTAAACTATGATGTAGGAGGTGTGTTTAAGCATGAATATTACGTATTACGGCCATTCTAGCATTTTGGTGGAAGAAGGCGGAGTTCGTGTGATCATCGATCCGCTGCTATCAGGGAATCCAGGCTCAGGCATCGAGCCCAAAGACGTAAAGGTGGATGCGGTTGTGTTGACGCATGGCCACTCCGATCATTTTGGCGATTGCATCGAGATTGCGAAGCAGAATGATTGCCCGATTATCGCAGTCTATGAACTCGCCGTGTATTGCGGCAGCCTGGGTGCCAAATCCCATGGGATGAACATCGGCGGAAGCGCGCAATTCGATGGCTTTAAGGTGAAGTTTACCCCAGCCTTTCATTCTTCATCCATTTCGGTAGGGGACACCTGGATCTATGCAGGGCAGCCTGGCGGCGTCATTCTGACGATGGGCAGCAAAACGTTCTATCATGCAGGCGATACGAGTTTATTTGGCGATATGCGCTTAATCGGAGAGATGAACCAAATTGATGCAGCTGCGCTGCCAATTGGAGATTTATTGACGATGGGGCCACAGGACGCCCTGCTGGCCGCACAGTGGATTCGCGCGAAGCATGTCATCCCAGTCCATTATGACACGTTCCCGGGCATTAAACAGGACGCTGGGGCCTTTTGCGGCGAACTAGCCAAAACAGGCATTCAGGGTCATCCATTAAAGGCTGGAGAAACGCTGGAAATATAGATGGATTGTTCATGGAAAAAAGCTTCCCTGTCACGAAGACAGGGAAGCTTTTTTTGGGGGTAAAAGTTCAAAAGCGGGAATTATAGAACATGCTATAGATATTAGGGCTGGTCCGCCAACAGTTTGACGGGATCTTCATGATTACCGGGCATATGTCCTTCGGTCAGCAATCCCATCACCTGGCTGGCACAGTGGTCGGGCTCCAGATGCGGTATGCGTCGCTCGCCTGCTCCGTTACGTTTCTTACTTACCTGATCATAATGATCGGACAGCAGGTTCAGCCATTTGTCGATCACGGCAGGAGAATCCAAAATTTCCGCATAGCCTTCGCTGACAAAGAAATGGGAATTCACTTCTTCCTGTCCCGGAATAGGCTCATAGAACAGCATAGGAATTCCCTTGGCAGCTCCCTCTGTACATGTCATCCCGCCTGGCTTCGTAATGAGCAAATCGGACACTTCCATAAGTTTATGTATATCGTCACGATAACCGAGAACATGAATGTTGGGATGCTGAAAGATCGGGTCTTCGCGCATGCTGGCAACGAGCTTCCCGTTCTGTCCCATACAGAAGACCAGCTGGATATCATCGGCCCTGCTGGCCAGCTTGCTGAGCAGCTCCTTGTTGAATACGAGACCCCATCCGCCCCCCATAATCAGCACGGTTGGCATGTTCTTTAGTCGAAGCTCGGCTTGAAGTGCCTCTTGATTGCCCCTTTCCCAGAACTTGGGATGCACCGGAATACCGGTCACATGAATGTATTCGGGCTGAATGTCCCGCAGCAGCAGTAACTGTTTCACATGAGGTGTTGATACGAGATATTCATCCACTTCCGAATTGACCCAGGTGCCATGGGCATCATAGTCGGTAATCAGCGTATAGAGCGGAACCTCAAGCCCCTGACGCTTCAGGCGGGAGACCACAGCGTTAGGAAAGGGGTGGGTACATATGATGAGATCCGGTTTCAGCTGCTCAATGACCTGCTGGGCCTGCGCATAGAATATACGGTGCAGTGCGAGCCGCGTAAGACGGTTTAACGATTTCTTATATTGCGAACGGTACAGCATGCCGACAAGGCGCGGGCGGGTGCTGACGGTTTTTCGATAAGCGGATAAAATTAACGGCCCCACGGTTGGATTTAAAAAATTGCCGAGCTCAATGACACGGCAGTGGATGCCGGGATTCATCCGTTGTATACCTTCAGCCAGCGCATACGCTGCTTGCGTATGTCCTGTGCCGAAACCCTCGGAAAAGAGGAGCACTCTTGTATATCGCATGGTTTCACCTACTTCTTTCTCCCTCTATCTTACAAAACAGGAATCATTTTTTGAAGAGCGGCGCGAAAAAAAAGAGTATGCATCATAAGTATACGCGCGAAAGGGAAAAGCATTTCAATTATTTTACGGCCGGGAGTTAGAGTGTACCCTTACATTAGACGTCAGGATCGGATTTGAACCCTGCATATAAAATATTAAAAAATTTAACGAAAAGATATTGCAATGCATCCGATTATCTGGTAAAGTGATTTTTGACCGAATGACCGAAAAAGTATTCTGGTCAATTTTGAAATGAAGGCCAATTTAAAAGATCAAGAAGGAGGGGTAAGCATGTCAGCTGTGGACCGTCGGAAGCAGGTGCTAGATGCTGCCTCCAAGTCGTTTGCTTTGTTCGGATATAAAGCGACGACGATGGAACAGGTGGCGAAGATTGCGAATGTAGGGAAAGGTACGATTTACACGTTTTTCACGAATAAGGATGAACTGTTTGACGAGATTTTGCTGTCGGCCATTATGGAGATGAAACGTATTGCCGAGCGCGAGATCCAGAAGGACAGAGATTTCTTCGACAATCTGTATCGGGTGCTGGATGCGCTGCTTGAATTCCGAAGCGAGCATGAGCTGTTCATTAAGCTATCGCAAGAAGTGCGGGATATCGGCACGCCGAAGGCGCATGAAGGGTTGACGAAGGTGGAGAACGGAATCGTCGGGTATCTCGAGGGGATTGTGGAGCAGGCCATATCGATCGGTGAGCTCAAGCCCCTGGATGCTCAAGTGGTATCCTTCGTGATGCTGAAGCTGTATGTTGCGCTCACGACGGACTTTAATCAGCTTCACAAGGCGCTGAGCAAGGAACAGATCAAGGAATATATGATGGTGTTCCTGGCTGACGGGTTGAAGGCCACTTCATAAGAAGGATGCATGAACCTCCTTCGTGATGAGGAAGGCGGACTCTCTAGGCTTGAGGGATCGTCTTCCTTGCCAGGGACCGTTTTTTTTGGCCTGAATTGACTAGATGAGGATATTGGTCATTTTGTACTAGAATGTGATCTGCGAGAATGCAGATTCATGTCGGCTGGTTATCTAGAGAAAAAAAGGAGAGAGACTGGATGAAGTCATTATCTGTATTTGGAAAAGATCTTGGCGCTGCTGTTCGGAATAAAAAGATACTGATTCCGATCATCGCGGTGCTGTTCATACCGGTCATGTACAGCGGTATGTTTCTCGGGGCCTTTTGGGACCCGTACGGAAAGATGGAGGATTTGCCCGTTGCGGTCGTCAATAATGACCAGGGTGCTGTTTTTGAAGAAAAGACGCTTCATGCTGGCGAGGATTTGGTTGCCGAGCTGAAGAAGGGAAAAGATTTTAATTGGCAATTCGTTGATCGGCAAGAAGCTGAGCAAGGCATGAAGGATAACAAATACTACATGACCATCAGCATTCCCGAGAATTTTTCACAGCAGGCGACAACTTTAATGGATGAACATCCGCAGCCTGCGCAAATCGTGTTTGAGCCGAATGAAGGGTACAACTTCCTGGCAGCTCAGATCGGTGGATCTGCAGTGAAGCAGATTCAGGCCAAGGTGTCCGCGAAAGTGACGGAAGCCTATACGGAAACCCTGTTCGATCAAGTAGCCAAAGTATCCGATGGCTTGAGCGAAGCGGGAGACGGCGCGACCAAGATATCCGAAGGTGCCGTGAAGCTGGATGATGGCGCAGTGAAGCTGAAAGAAAACCTGGCTAAACTCGTCAGTGGCACACAGGAGCTTCAGGATGGAATCGCACCTTTGACCAAAGGCGTGCAGGAACTGAATAACGGTGCAGGCAAGTTGAACACAGGAGCGGGCACCCTCGCTTCCGGCTTGGATCAGCTTAAAGCGGGTCACAGCCAGCTGCAAGCGGGAGCTGAGGAAGCGAGCAAGGGTGGTGCCAAGCTGCAAGCGGGGATTGAATCTGCCGCAGCCGGCAGTACCACTCTGAATAACGGCTTGCAAGCCAACCAGGCAGGGGCTTCCCAGCTTGCGGCAGGCGCGAAAAGCGCTCATGAAGGCAGCAGCAGTCTGAAAGCCGGACTGAATCAATCGCTGGAGGCTACTGCTTCCTTGGAGCAAGGCGCCAAGGCCGTTGCAGAAGGGTTGAAGAAGCTGGCTGAAAGCAATCCGGAGCTGGAGCAAAGTCCGGAGGTTCAGCAGCTGCTGGCTGTAAGCCAATCCGTTGCCACTGGCACAAGCGGGCTGAATGCCGGCCAGAAACAGCTGGCACAAGGCGCATCCGAGCTGAATCAAGGCACGCTGCAGCTGCAGGAAGGCGCTGGCAAGCTGAGCGCAGGAGCGAACCAGCTGGCTGAAGGCGGCAAACAGCTCGCAGCTGGCGGTCAAGAGCTGCTGGCTGGTGCCAAACAGCTGAACGCCGGCCAAAAGCAATTGGCTGACGGCATGAAGCTGTTCGGCACGAAGCTGAGCGAAGCGGCAGCTGGTGGTAAACAGCTCGCAAGCGGCGCAGCGACCCTTTCGCAAGGGACGCAGCAGCTAGCTGGAGGAGCAGGTAAGCTCGGAAGTGGTGTTACAACGCTTGCCGACGGTTCTAAAAAGCTGGATTCCGGAGCTGGTGAGCTGGTAAACGGAATGAATGAATTGAAGGAAGGCAGCGGAGAGCTTGCAGGCAAGCTGAACGAGGCTGCCGACAAGACAGGCGATATCAAAACAACCGATGAAACGGTCACTATGTTTGCCGGTCCGGTACAGGTTGAAGAGCACAAAGTGAACGAAGTGCCGAACTACGGTACGGGATTCGCACCATACTTCCTGTCGCTCGGTTTGTTTGTCGGAGCCCTGCTCTGTACAATTATTATGCCAATCCGCAGTGCATCGGTACCGAATGCATCGGGCTGGAACCGGTTTGTCAGCCGTACGCTCTCCTTTGCCGGTATGGGATTGATTCAAGCGCTGCTGGCAGCGGTCGTCATGCTGTACGGATTGAAGCTTGAGGTACAGAGCGTTCCGCTCTTCTATCTCTTCTCCATCATTACAAGCTTGTCGTTCATGTTCCTGGTGCAAATGTTCGTAACATGGCTGGATCAGCCTGGACGCTTCGTCGTCATCGTTATCCTGATCCTCCAATTGACAACAAGCGCAGGCACGTTCCCGGTAGAGCTGATTCCGAACTGGATGAAAGCATTGAATCCGCTTCTGCCGATGACTTACAGCGTAAAAGGATACAAGGACGTCATTTCCACAGGAAGCTTCGACGGCATGTGGGCCAATGTGGGTGTACTGGCCGGATTCGGTCTCGTATTCCTGGCACTGACCGCTGTGTACTTCCTGGCTACTCGAAACAGCAAGAAAGCAGCAGACACCGATACAGCGTTGACTGCATAAGTAAGATAGCTATTATATGAAGGAAGAGGACTTCCCCGAAGATCGAACAGATCTCGGGGAAGTCTTTTTTTTGAAGAGGTGTTGGGAGCGGGAGGGTATTTAAAAGAAGAAAAGCCGCCTTTCGAATAAGAAGGTGAAGGGTGAATCTGAGCGGATGGTTGTGTGGAAATGAGAGAAGGTGAACAAAACCGCCTGTTCGGAATGTTTTATTTGCATGTTTTTTTGCACTATTCTACATAAATTTTAACAGTGTCTTGTGTTAACTCTCATAAAAACAATTCTTATCAAATTCATAAAAACTTTGAATTGCCTGCACTGTATGACGGTGCTAAAATATATAGAACTAATAAATCTTACGTGTTAGGTAAATGTTACCCCTTGCCGCTTTTGCACAATACTGCATCGCCTCGTGACAGTGTGTTCACTGCAGGAGAGGATTGATGTCCAACCTTTAAGAGGTTGTTCAAAAAAGTCCGCTTTTGATCACGAAGTGAATCAGGAAGCCACTCGGCATCGAATCTTGAATTCAGCCGGGCCTTCCGGTGCTCACGTACCAAAAACGTACGCTCCACTCCTCAGTCCCTAGCTTCATCCAATCTTCTCGGTGCTGAAAACCGACCTTTTTGAACACGCACTTTATGTTTTCTGTTATTGATCAGCAGCATTTTATTCTATACAAAGAAAGGTTGCATCTTATGAAACATACTGATTTTCCCCAGAAACAGGGCCTCTATGATCCGCAGTTTGAAAAAGATGCTTGCGGTATGGGTTTTGTTGCCCATATCAAGGGTAAGCCATCCCATGAAATCGTTAGCAGCGCGCTCACCATGCTTGCCAATATGGAGCATCGCGGCGGTCAGGGCAGCGAGCCGAACTCCGGTGACGGTGCTGGGATTATGTTGCAAATTCCTCACTCTTTCTTCTCCTCCGAAGCAGCGAAACTGGGCTTTGAGCTTCCGGAAGCCGGGCATTATGGTGCCGGCATGCTGTTCCTATCCCATGATCCTGCTGTCCGTTTGTCCCATGAAGACCAGTTGGCTTCGATTATTGCTGAAGAAGGTCAGACCCTGCTTGGATTCCGTGATGTACCAACCCATGATGAAATGCTGGGTAAATCAGCAAAAGCGGCAAAGCCGTATGTCCGCCAAGTGTTCATTGGACGAAGCGCCGACATTCAGGATGATCTCTCGTTCGAGCGCAAGCTGTATGTCATCCGCCGTCGCGCCGAGCTGGCTATCCGTTACAGCGGCAAGCCTGAAGGCGATAGCTTCTATGTATCCAGCCTTTCCTGCCGGAAAATCGTATACAAAGGCATGTTAACGACAGAGCAGGTGGGGGAATTTTACCTGGACCTGCAGGAAGAGGGGTTGGAATCCGCTATCGCGTTGATTCACTCCCGTTTCAGTACGAACACGTTCCCAAGCTGGGAACGCGCGCATCCGTACCGCTTCATGATTCACAACGGCGAGATCAACACGCTGCGCGGGAATGTCAACTGGATGCACGCCCGTCAATCGCTGTTTGAGCATGAACTGTTCGGAAGCGACCTGGAGAAGGTTAAACCTGTCATCAACCCGGACGGATCTGATACCGGTATGTTCGATAATACATTTGAATTCCTGTATCTCAGCGGTCGTTCCCTGCCGCATGTGGCCATGATGATGGTCCCTGAGCCATGGAGCAACCATGAGAGTATGGATAAGACCAAAAAAGCATTCTACGAATACCACAGCACCCTGATGGAGCCATGGGACGGCCCGGCCGCAATGGCGTTCACGGACGGTGTTCAGATCGGGGCTACCCTGGACCGGAACGGACTGCGTCCATCCCGTTATTATGTAACGAAGGATGATCTGATCATTCTGTCCTCCGAAGCGGGCGTACTGGATATTCCGCCGGAAAATGTGCTGTATAAGGACCGCTTGCGTCCTGGCCGGATGCTGCTCGTTGACACGCAGGAAGGCCGGATCATCTCCGATGAAGAAGTCAAAGCAAGTATCGCCGCTGAACTTCCGTACTCTGAATGGCTGGATGAGCATCTGGTAGAGCTTCATGATCTTCCTGAACCACCGGAACTGCCGGATCCAAAGCATGAAAATGTACGTCAGCTGCAACAAGCCTTCGGTTATACGTATGAGGAGCTGCGCAAAGTAATCGAGCCGATGGCGATCACGGGTGCGGAAGCTGTTGCATCCATGGGATATGATGCACCGCTTGCGGTGTTGTCCGATCGTCCGCAGCGGCTGTTCAACTACTTCAAGCAGATGTTCGCCCAGGTGACAAATCCGCCGATTGATGCGATTCGTGAAGAACTGGTCACTTCAACCGCAACAACGATCGGTCCGGAGCGTAACCTGCTGAAGCCTGAGCCCGAAAGCTGCCGTCACATCCGTCTGGATTCGCCGGTGCTCTCAAATGAAGATTTTGCGAAGCTGCGCCACATTCGTCGTCCCGGCTTCAAATCCATGACCATTCCGATTTTCTTCCCGGCAGCGGAAGGTGCAGAAGGGCTACGCCAAGCAATCGAAACCCTTTGCGAGGCAGCGGACCGGGTCATTGCCAAGGGCCATAACATCTTGATCTTGTCGGACCGCGGCGTGGATAAAGACAATGCTGCGATTCCATCGCTGCTTGCCGTATCATCTCTCCATCATCACCTGATCCGCCAGGGAACCCGGACCAAGGTGGCGATCCTGCTTGAATCCGGTGAGCCTCGTGAAGTCCATCATTATGCCCTGCTGCTCGGTTACGGCGTGAGTGCGGTCAACCCGTATCTGGCGTTCGAAACATTGGATGACATGATTTCGGAAGGCATGCTTCGCGGGATCTCGCATGAGAAAGCGGTGAAGAATTACATTAAGGCGGCAAGTAAGAGCGTTGTCAAAGTGTTGTCGAAAATGGGGATCTCCACGATTCAATCTTATCGCGGGGCTCAAATCTTTGAGGCTGTCGGCCTCAAAGAAGAATTCGTAGAAAGCTATTTCACACGGACGCCATCCCGTATCGGGGGCATCGGTCTGGAAGAAGTGGCCAAGGAAACTCTGGCCCATCACGAGCGTGCCTTTACCGATAAGGATGGGAACGATAAAGCGCTGGATTCAGCCGGCGAATATCAATGGAGAGCTGACGGGGAAGAGCATTTGTTCAACCCGAGAACCATCCATTTGCTGCAGCAGGCTGTCCGAACCAATGACTATGCAACTTATAAAAAATATGCAGAGCTTGTGAAAGGGGAGAATGAGCAGCATCTTACGCTGCGCTCACTGCTCGAAATCAAGCCAGCCGGCGAACCGGTACCACTGGATGAGGTTGAATCCGTAGAATCCATTATGCGCCGATTCAAAACGGGCGCGATGTCATTCGGCTCGATCAGCAAGGAAGCGCATGAGAGTATTGCGATCGGGATGAACCGCATCGGAGGCAAGAGCAATACGGGTGAAGGCGGAGAGGATCCGGCACGTTTCATCCCGGAGGCCAATGGCGACTCCCGCCGCAGCGCCATCAAGCAGGTGGCCTCGGGACGTTTCGGCGTAACCTCCAACTACCTGGTGAATGCGGACGAAATCCAGATTAAGATGGCACAGGGCGCGAAGCCGGGTGAAGGTGGACAGTTGCCGGGCCGTAAAGTGTATCCTTGGGTAGCCGAGGTTCGTGGTTCGACGCCAGGTGTTGGCCTGATTTCGCCGCCGCCGCATCATGATATCTACTCCATTGAAGATTTGGCGGAGCTTATTTACGACCTGAAGAACTCCAACCCGCGTGCGGATATCAACGTGAAGCTTGTATCCGAGGTGGGTGTGGGGACGATCGCTGCAGGTGTTGCGAAGGGCCGCGCGGACATCATTCTGGTCAGTGGTTACGATGGTGGAACGGGGGCTTCGCCGCAAGGCTCGATCCGACATGCGGGTATGCCTTGGGAGCTTGGCCTTGCCGAGACCCATCAGACACTCATCATGAACAATCTGCGTGACCGCGTTGTGCTTGAGACGGATGGCAAAATGCTGAACGGACGCGACTTGGTGGTAGCGGCTCTGCTTGGGGCCGAAGAGTATGGCTTCTCTACGGCACCATTGGTTGCCGTCGGATGTATCATGATGCGTGTCTGCCAAATGGATACCTGTCCGGTTGGCGTGGCCACGCAGAATCCAGAGCTGCGTAAGAACTTTACAGGAGATCCGGAGCATGTTGCCAACTTCATGCGCTTTGTCGCTCAAGACATGCGCGAGTTGATGGCAGAGCTTGGTTTCCGCACCATTAATGAGATGATTGGACGTACCGATTGCCTGGATGCCGTCAAAGCGGATCATCACTGGAAGAAGAAAGGCGTGGATATCTCCGCATTGCTGTATACGCCGGAGCTTCCGGCAGGCAGCACTCGCTATCGCAGTCAAAGACAGAATCATGGCCTGGAAGAAACGCTGGATATGCGTTCACTGCTCGGCAGCGCTGCGCCTGCATTGGAATCGGGAGCAGCGGTAGAAGGGACCTTCCCGATCACGAACGTGGATCGTGCAGTGGGTACCATACTGGGCAGTGAAGTCACGCGCAAATACGGCGCTGCCGGACTGCCTGAAGACACGATTCAATTTAACTTCGTGGGTTCCGCAGGCCAGAGCTTTGGTGCCTTTGTGCCGAAAGGGATGACGCTGACGGTGGAAGGGGATGCGAATGACTATATCGGTAAAGGCCTTTCCGGCGGCAAGCTGATCGTGAAGCCTTCGCCAAAAGCAACCTTCAAAGCCGAGGAGAACATTATTGCCGGTAATACCGCGTTCTATGGTGCTACAGGCGGTGAAGCCTACGTAAGAGGCATTGCCGGTGAGCGCTTTGCCGTTCGCAACTCGGGTGCGAACATTGTGGTTGAAGGCGTTGGTGATCATGGCTGTGAATACATGACCGGCGGCCGGGTAGTCGTGCTCGGCGAAACCGGACGCAACTTCGCGGCCGGGATGTCTGGCGGTGTAGCCTACGTCTATGATCCTGAAGGAACTTTTGTGGATCGCTGCAATCTGGAGATGGTACTCCTTGAGCGTGTGGAGGAAACAGTAGAAGCTGAAGCACTCCATCATCTTATCCAGCAGCATGAGCAGTACACCGGCAGTGTGCCGGCACAGCAAATTCTAGGAGATTGGGATCAGGCGCTCAGCCGCTTTGTCCGTATTATTCCGAAAGATTACAAGCGCATGCTGCTGCATATCGAGAAGGCGCAAGACCAAGGCCTGGCGGGTGAAGCTGCACTCCTCGCCGCTTTTGAGGCGAATATGAAAGAATTGGCTCGTACAGGGAACTAACATCTGATGTTATGATATTAGAAACCATATTGTGTTCTTTAATGAATGCAATGTGGTTTTTTTTCATATATAAATAAGTTACGATGAGTCTTATTGAGAAATTTGTATTTTCAACAAAATATTTCAAAAGAAAATTCGACAAAATTAGAACCGGAAGCATAGGACAAAGGCTCCATAAGACGACAGCATCATGTGGATTCGTTGGTTATAATATTGGTAAGTAAGTTGTTTAATAGGTTGTTGCTGTATACATGTAATTTCAACAAGTATGAGCAGCTGGGATGGAGAGGAAATTATAGATAAGCGAGGTAGTTGTGGAAATGAGTGTGGACAAGGAGAGAGGCTCCGGAAGCACCGAGCAGCGGCTTGACCAACAGAAAACAAACATCGACATCAATAAGCTCATGACTCAATTGGGAATCCATCCTGATAAATGGCTGCAAATGGAGGACGAAAAGATTAGATAGGTCTCATGGTGACAAGAAAATCCCCGACATGTTGTGATCGTAGTATCCTACACGTCGGGGATTTGTAGTTCTTGGGCGTAAAACCGTTATTTCATGGCCCGTTCCATGCGAACAAATGCAATAAATCGCTTGGCTTCATCTTCAGTGAGCTTGCGGCCGTCCACTGTAAGGTTAAAGCGTTCCAATAAATCCTCATCGGATAGTTCAAGTCCGTCCACAAACGATCGAACCTCCGCATCAAGCACCGTTTTTTCCTGTGTCGTTCTCCCGATCAGATAATCTATGGATACGTCAAACAGATCTGCCAGGCGGGTCAATGTTTCGAAATCGGGCTTGCGCCGATTTTTTTCATAATGGGATAGTGCAGCACGTGTAATACCGACAGAGGTAGCGAGCTCTTCCTGAGTCCATCCATGCTGTTCACGTAATTCTGATATTCGTTCTCCGTAGTTCACGCATTGAACCCCCTTTCGAATGGCTTGTATCTATAGAAGTTAATTGAATAGATCTATAAGTTGAAATTGCCGGTTTATTATATACATAAAAAGACTACTTTTTATTGACTAGATACAATATGTATCGTATTATAAACATTAATAAGATACATATTGTATCTACAATGTAAAGGTTTGGGTACAGTTAGTATCATTTTATCCAGTGCAGAAATGTCCCATACCAAAAAATTATAATAAGGAGCGGATGAGTTACCTCCAATGTTACGAGAACGGCAACACCAAATTACAGTAAGGATTAGAGTCATGCAGATCGGGGAATTAACCATTCATGGGAAAAGTCATTCCGTTACACCGCTAGAGTTGCTGCCAAGTGGTCTTGTATTCCTATGTCCTTGGGAAATACCGATTCATTCTAATGTTATATTGGGTTACGAAATTGATGATAATGTGGATCATATTCTGCTTTCAGGCCACATTGAATCAAGGGGACTCTTTTATGGACGCCAATTGTATCATACGGAATTCTATACAGATGGCGATAAAAAGACCCGTATCGTGGGTATGTTGAACCGAATGATGTTCGGTCACAGCGAGTCGAATAAAATGAGTCTCTATAACTGAAAACGTAATTCATGGAAAACCTGCAGCGAACAGGTATTCACGATGAATCATTATCATGGTTTATTGATATTCTACTATATTTATGTTGCTTGGTCATTAGTTCTTTTACCTTAAATCCTTGTGCATGATGTGGGATGGGTTTAGAATATCGTTGTTTTTCTCCTACTATAAATGAACTTGTTTATATGATTTCATATGTGGATTTATATTCAATCTTGAATTGGAGTTGTATATTTAGTTCATTGTAATCATGAAACCTCCTCGATACATATTTCTGCGAGTTCTTATTCTCCTGACCCTTGTTCACTATGAATTCAATGTATTTAATGATTCAACATCGACCTTTAACGGAACAGGATTAGGTCAATGCAATGGAGGGCATCACTGGATGAAAATGAGAAGGAAATGGGTCCTGTGGCTTCTAGCTATTCTTATACTGCTGCCTTCTGCGTATCTTCTGTATACGTATCAATCCATTAAATCGACAGCAAATCGGATTTACGAAGAACGGGAGCCTTCGCCTGTAGTCCCAACCTTCGTACAGGATCGGACGACAATTCAGGTCGGAGAGAAAAATATGAGGGACGCTGATCCATTTACTGTCCTGGTTTTGGGCGTAGACCAAAGGCCCTATGATCGTGGGCGATCTGACGTCATGATATTAATGGCAGTAAACCCTGCAAAGGGGTCTGTACTGATTTTTAATATTCCACGTGATACGAGGACTGATATTGTAGGTCATGGAACAGTGGATAAAATCAATCATGCCTATGCCTTTGGAGGCGTTGAGATGTCGGTCAGCAGTGTCGAGAATTTTTTGCAATTCCCTATCGATTACTACATTAAAGTGGACATGGAGGGCTTCTCCAGCATTGTAGATTCATTGGGTGGAGTCACCGTAAATAACAATATGGGATTCGCATATGCTGGCTATGACTTTGATGAGGGGAAGTTGAACTTAAACGGTGATGAAGCACTGGCATTCTCGCGTATGCGCTTTGAAGATCCTAAGGGAGACTTAGGTAGAAATACAAGGCAACGGGAAGTTCTGAAAGGGATCTTAAATAAGTTAATAAGGATTTCGACTGTGTTTAAACTGGAATCACTTCTGGATAACATTGGGAGCAGTGTCAAAACGGATATTTCGTTTGAAGAGATGAAGATGTTTGTGACAGAGTATCGTCAAAAACTGAAAAAGGTTGAGCAGGTTGAAATTGCTGGCCATGGTCAAAAAATGAATGGAATTTGGTATTATATCGTCGGTGATCAAGAAAGAGACAAGATAACGTCTACTTTAAGAGCATATATGGAATGACTCGTAACACAAAACCCCCTTTTTGAGTAGAGGGGGTTTTGTGTGTGAAGGAGAATAACGAAGTTTTGGTAACTTTGATTATTTTTTGAGTGGGGGGATTGAACAGACTATCTTCCAATGATTTGATCAATCGTGGTTTGAAATACGTCCGCTAATCTTGTTAGCGTTTCCAGATTTGGTTCTCGGCGATCCTTTTCATAATGTGATAAAGAAGCCCGACTGATTCCAATACGCTCGGATAGCTCTTCTTGGGTCCAACCTTTTTGCTCCCGCAATTTTGCAATGCGAGATCCATATGACATTCATACTCACCTCTCTACAAGTTCCTTTAATTTAGAGCAAACATACATCATATAAAAACATCTAATATGATACAAAATGTATCTTAATTCCGGTCTATCGTCAATACATATTGTAGCAATTATTTAAAATTTAGAAAAAAATGTATCTTTAACCTTCTATATAATGGAATTTCAGGTCCTATAGTCTTAACAAGATTTGATTTATTTACGTTTGACAAAGAGTAACAATTTATATAGAATTTTTATTGTGGATACATTATGTATCATTCTGTGCATAGAATAGATGCATCAATCCCGAAAGAGGAGATGACGGGATGAAAGAAGTGATGATGTATTGCGTCAGTTGCTGTCGGATGCTTCCCATCACCCAAAGCCACAACTTGTATAAAACCGGCTTCTATAAGCATAATGTTCCGGCGGGAGTCTGCAAGGAGTGTCAATCGGCTTTGTTGGTGCATTACAAGTAGACGGCTCCATTACTATGCAGTGTAGGGGTCATGCATTTCAACAATTTTGTCCTTTGCCCTAGTATTGTATAATTGTGGAGATTGATATGATACAAGGGCAAAGGAGAATAGATTACATGAAGCAGGAACCGCTGGTAAGACTGCTCGGGGTTACGAAGAAAATCTCGTCCAAGGTTTTGGTAGATCATGTGACTTTAGATATCCCCCCTGGACAAATCTTCGGATTTCTTGGGCCGAACGGAGCAGGCAAGACAACGACCATTCGCATGATGGTCGGGCTGATGTCCATTAACCAAGGGGATATTACCATCGGGGGTTACAGCATACGGAAGAATTATGAACAGGCAGCCGCTCAGATTGGGGCGATCGTCGAGAACCCTGAGATGTATAAATTTTTGTCTGGTTATAACAATCTGAAGCATTTTGCGCGCATGATGCAGGGCATTACCAAAGAACGTATCGATGAGGTCGTGGAACTTGTCGGGCTCGGGAATCGGATTCATGAGAAAGTGCAGACTTATTCGCTGGGGATGCGCCAACGGCTTGGCGTGGCACAGGCACTGCTGCACCGGCCGAAACTTCTGATCCTGGACGAGCCTACGAATGGCTTGGACCCGCAGGGCATTCGGGAACTGCGTGATTATTTGCGCAGGTTGACGCAGGAGGAAGGGACAACCGTATTCGTCTCCAGTCATTTGCTGTCTGAAATGGAGCTGATGTGTGATACCGTTGGCATTATACGTCACGGCAAGCTGATTGATATCCGTCAGCTGCGGACGGCCGAGGGAGAGCGGGTGTTTGAAGAGACCGCATTTACTGTCAATGATGCGGATGCAGCGGCAGCGCTGCTCCAGGAATATCAAGCGTCAGCCCGCGATCACCGAATCATTGTTCGCGGCGACGAGAATATGATTGCGGATATTAACGCGACATTGGTTGGGGCAGGCATACGCGTATATGCCATTCAGCCGGTGACCCGTTCGCTAGAGGATCAATTTTTGGAAATGACGGGAGGGGGATCCGTTGTTGAATAACTTTACCCGTCTTGTTGCCAATGAGAATATGAAAATTTACTATCGCGTACGGACATGGGTCATGCTGGCGATTCTCCTCTTGTTTAATGCGGCCATGCCTATCATGCTGTACTATACGAATGCGCCGATGGATGTCTGGACCGTATTTACATGGACGGAGAGTTTCACCATCTACCTAAGTACGATATTTACGGTAATTATCGCTGCGGATATCGTGGCCGGGGAGTTTGCCGGAGGCACCATCAAATTGCTGCTGATCCGGCCGTGGAGCCGAGGGAAGATTCTGTTGTCCAAATTCACCTCCCTGATTCTATTCGGTCTGCTCTGTGCGGGAATTACGGCCGTGGTAGGGATCGCTATTTCGCTGCTGTTGTTTTCCGGCAATACCGGATTATCGGACGGATTCGCGGGATCATCGATGAACAACTCGCTGCTTCTCCTGCTGACCGATACGATCCAGGCGCTGGTCATCTCGCTAATTGCGTTTATGCTCTCTACGGTGTTTCGCTCTGGCGGTCTGGCGATTGGATTATCGCTGATGCTCCTGTTCACCAAAGATATTTTCGGTTTTATCTTTAATCCGGAGCGGTTTGAATGGGCGAAGTATTTACTCTTTCTCCACATCGACCTAAGCGGCTATATCCAGTCGGCTGTCGGACCGGGAGGAGTGGGGCTGGGTTTCTCCATCACGATTCTGGTTGTTTATTGCTTGTTGTTCATGCTTATCTCTTGGTTGGCCTTTACGAAGAGAGACGTTGCAGCTTAATTTATGGTTATGAAAAGAGCTCCTTCTACCCGTGTGAATTACATGGATGGGAAGGGGCTCTTTGATTATGTCGGCTGAAAGAACGGGCCGATCGATATAAAACCGCCAGGTTCGGGTGGTCGTCCATACGCCAGGTTAACCTGCTTCCGAGCGCTGAAGCGGTAGTGTGATGTCCTTTGACTCCGCAGCTTCTTGAGTGGAGGTTTGGTGATCCATTCGGCTTGCTCCATTGAGGAGTCCGCCTTCCATAACGATCAGGGAAGCGGCGTAAACATCCCCGTACATCTGTCCCGTAGGCGTGATGGTCAGTTTGTTTTCGGCCGTCACATCGCCATACACCTTGCCGGCCACGATAACTTCCCGAGCGGAGATATTGGAGCGGGCAATCGCTTCTTCGCCGATGGTCACACAGCCTTGGCTTTCGATGGAGCCGTTAAAGCGCCCGTCAATCCGTAGATTTTCCTCACATTGCAGCACGCCCTCAACTTCACTTCCTGGTCCAATCAGCGTATCTGTTCGCTGGGAAGCCCGCTTGTTCTTGTTTTTCTTTTTCATATTACATTCCTCCTCATTATGAATGGATGGTGCTTACTGCAGATAAGGCAATGGGTCAATCGTCTGGTTGTTTTTGACGACCTGGAAATGAAGATGAGGACCTGTGCTTCGCCCGGAGGATCCCAGCTTGCCAATGGATTCACCTTGCTCGACATGATCGCCTACCGACACGGCCAGACTGTCCAGATGCATGTACCAGGTCTCCAGACCATTCGGATGTTTGACTACGATATAAAGCCCCCGGGCTCCGCTGCGTTCCGCTGCCGTCACCTCACCAGCGCCTGCGGCATAGATCGGATCGCCGGTTTTACCGGCAATATCGATGCCGGCATGATAGGCCGAACGCCCGGTAAAAGGATCGCTCCGATAACCGAAATTCGATGTCAGCCGTTTAGAGGTGGTTGGCCACAGTGAGGGTGTGCCTTCACGTTTCTCTTGGGTCTCCTGGGCTTGATCCAGCGTACGCGGAATATGACGCTCCATACGTGAAATCAACTGCTGAATCTCCTCGAAATCATCATGGGTCTCCCTTGCGAGACTTAACATTTCATTCTCATGAACGGCAATGAATTCACCTCCGACATGCTGCTTATCCTCAGCTGTGATGGAGGAGGTCTGTCCTGACAAGCTGCCGTGCTTCTGAATAAACTGCTGAAGCTCCTGCTCCAGCTGCTGAACGCGCTCCATCTGGACCTTCGTTTGCTCTGCTTCACCCGACAGCTGAATGATAGCTTTGTTTAGTCGTTCAATGGCTTCCTCCTTGTCGGTGACCGTCACTTCCATCTTTAAGGCTTCCAGGCTTCTGAGCATCAGCTGCTGTTCCAGCCCCGAGATCGTTTGGGCCGACTGGATCTGCAGGGAAACAATCAGTCCGGCGATGGACAAAATAGCGGCCGCGGGCACCGCTATCATTAGAGGCTTGGACAGATGGATCTGCTTGACTGAATGCTGGGCATCCCGAAGTACCAGCAGGGTTAAGCGTTGTTTACGGTGTGTGGTTTTCATGGCATCTCCCTTCCATACATCATTTATGAATTATGGTACCCGCTAGACTTGACCAGCTCCTTATCTAGTATGTATTCTATTCTCTCGAAGAACATGTCAAAAATTATTAGATAAGAGAACTTATTCAGTATGGTGCGTCATTGGGTAATTGAATAAATACGTATGGAATTGGTCAATGATGTAGTGTAGTTATTCGGTTCTAAATACGACTATTATTCATGCTGAGGAGGCTGTCGATATGGTATGGCTTCTGGTTGCACTTATTACTTTTATTTTGCAGATGGTTGCAGTGCTGTTGCTGGAGTTTCGGAATTCGTCCAAGGCCGTGGCCTGGCTGTTTATTTTATTTTGCCTCCCATTGATCGGGTTTGTACTCTATTTCTTTGTGGCGAGGGACTATCAGAAGCGGTTGAAGATTCGCAAGCGGGGCTCCAGACTGTTTCAGGAACTCAGGGGGCATCTGTGGGATCGGGCCGCCGTTGTTCGGCACAAGGAAGATATGAACAATGCCGGATTCCATCACAATGATCGTTTATTCAATCTGCTTAATCACTTGTCGGAGAGTCCGATTACAGGGTGTAATCAGAGCCGAGTGTTGACGGATGGGAAAGAGACTTACGCTGCCATGCTGAGCGCGATGGAGCAGGCCAAAGATCATATTCATGTGGAGTTTTATATCTTTCGTCATGACCGGATCGGCACGAAGTTTCAGGATGTCATGATTCGAAAGGCGAAGGAAGGCGTCAAGGTACGTCTGGTTTGTGACGGGCTTGGCAGTTATAAACTCAAGAAAACGTTCATTCAGCGGTTTAAGGAATCGGGAGTGGAGTTCTATTTCTTCCTGCCCGCCATGGTTTCGATGTTCAGCCGCAGAATCAATTACCGGAATCACCGTAAAATCGTTGTAGTGGATGGCACGATCGGTTTTCTTGGCGGAATTAACGTCGGGGACGACTATCTGGGCGAATATCCGAAAATGGGCTACTGGCGCGATACGCATCTGGAAGTTAAGGGAGATGCAGTCTATTTCCTGCAAAATGTGTTTCTGCATGACTGGAAGCTTGCTTCCGGAGAGCGCATTGCGGATTTCGGGCTGTTCCCGGAGCATCAATGCACCGGGAATGAGCAAATGCAAATTTTGAGCAGCGGACCGGATCTGAGCTGGAATGCCATTCAGGAGATGTGCTTCGGGGCGATTTCCGTAGCCAAGGAACGGATATGGATCACAACGCCGTATTTCATTCCCGATGAAGGGATATATGAGGCGCTGAAGACGGCAGCGGTGAGCGGTGTGGATGTACGGATTATTATTCCGGATCGTGCCGATTCCCGTTTTGTGAAGATGGCAAGCTTGTCCTACGTGGAAGAGCTGCTGGCAGCTGGAGTTACCTTCTACGAGTATGAAAAAGGATTCATCCATGCCAAGGTGCTCATTGTGGACGAACTTCTCGGTTCGGTCGGTACGGCGAATATGGATATGCGGAGCTTCTTCTGTAATTTCGAGCTGACAGCCGTACTGTTTGATCAACTGCCGATAGAGCAGTTGGTTGCGGATTTTAAGGAGGATCTCAAACAGAGCAGGCAGATTGATGCGGAAAGGTTTCGTCAGCGCGGAAGATGGCAGAAAGCAGCCGAAATTTTATGCAGGATGCTGTCACCCTTACTATAAGTGTAACATCTTACATCAGATGTGAGAGTGTTGAAAAAGCAGGTGAAATTCAGGAAGAAACCTGAAAGTCCTATGTCCAGCATTTATTATATGATAGAATATTTATAAGGGTTTCACTTATAAATATAAATTAGCTTATTTTTCATAAGTTGAACGGGGGAGATTTATGTCAAGTGATGTGAAGATTCTTACGCAAGTGAAAGCGGAGCAGCAGAAGCCGGAGAATCCCAAGGCAGGCTCAACCACCTTGAAGCTTCTCCGTCGTCTGGTGTTCTTAACTTTCGGTGCGATATTGATGGCAGTAGGGCTGGAGATCTTTCTGGTACCCAACAGAATTATTGACGGGGGAATTACCGGTGTATCCATTATGGTTTCCCATATCACCAATGTTCCGCTAGGTGTATTCCTGACCTTGTTCAACCTTCCATTTTTATTTATGGGATATAAACAAATCGGGAAAACCTTTGCATTATCCACGCTGTTCGCCGTAGTGATCATGTCCGTTGGAACTTATTTTCTACATCCCGTTGATCCGATCACCATTGACCCGCTGCTTGCGGCCGTGTTCGGCGGCGTTCTACTCGGAATCGGGGTTGGTCTTGTTATCCGGTCCGGCGGCTCCTTGGACGGAACGGAAATCGTGGCTATTCTGATCAACAAAAAAACGCCGTTCTCTGTCGGTGAAATCGTGATGTTCATTAACGTATTTATTCTTGGCAGCGCAGGATTTATTTTCGGTTGGGATCATGCCATGTACTCGCTGATTGCTTATTACCTGGCGTTTAAACTGATTGACATTACAATTGAAGGCATTGATCAATCCAAATCGGTTTGGATTATCAGTGATAAGCATAAGGAGATCGGTGATGCCCTGACCCAACGTCTTGGGCGCGGTGTAACCTATCTGGAGGGAGAGGGCGCTTATTCCGGCGACAGCAAGAAAGTTATCTTTGTTGTCATTACCCGTCTGGAAGAAGCGAAGCTCAAATCCATCGTAGAAGATTGGGATTCCCAGGCTTTTGTTGCCATCGGGAATATCCATGATGTGAAGGGTGGCCGCTTTAAGAAGAAGGCCATTCATTAATACACCAATATTCCTATGTTCCACCCGTGTTAAGAGTTAACACGGGTGGAACATTTTTTTGTTTAAGGGACATCTGCGTGCAAGCGTAGTGCCTTCTTCTCCCGCCCATATTGACGGATGATTCTCGTCATCGCTTGCGCAGCCGCGGATTGACCGACAGCCTGGTTAACGGTTCCGGTGAAATAAAGTCCTGATTCAGGGTGATGGAAGGCAAATGCGCCGGATTGACCCCAATGACCGATGAGTCCTCGTCTCAAGCCAAATGGAGAAAGCGGCTGTCTTGAAATGCCGGTGCCATAGAAAAAGGGGCCAGGTGCCCAGAGAAAGTTCCATTCTCTTTGGAGTTCCTCCAAATCACCTATCGGAAACAACTCCCCGTTAAAAAAGGCCCGCAGGAAAGTCATCGTTTCCCTTGCCGTTGAGACGATGCCGCCTTCCGCTCCGATTGACGCTATGTACTGAGGAAGGTCCAAACGCTTCTTCTTATAATAGAATGGAACGGGAGTCGTATCCTCCGGGTTACGATAGAAATACGTTAGTGTCAGATTCAGTTTGTCGAAGATGTATTCCTTGAATACGTTCTGAATGGAGTCACCCTTAATATTCTCGATGATCTGCCCAAGCAGCCGATAGTTGATGTCGGAATATTGAGCTTTTTTCTTCTGTCCCGGTTTGAACTTAGGCTTTCGCCGTCTGACTGCATTCATTGTTTTGTCCAGACTCCAAGCCTGATCATGCCCGGCGATGAGTTCCGAGAAGACGTCTCCGGAAAAATAGTCCGGGATGCCTGACGTATTGGACATTAACTGTTTGACGGTGATTTCTTCGGTGTAATCCTCAAGGGAGAGTGATTGCTTCTGGTCCTCGACGCACAAAACCGTGCTAAACACATTTCTTTTATTGGCGATCTGAGCCAACCATTCATCCAGGAGCGACTGCTCAAGGGCTCTTCCCATTCTCCTTATACCTCCCATAAATCCTAATTTATCCATACTTTATGCAGATTCATGCCTCCTGCTGTTTCCGCAAACGAGCGGCACGTATGAAATCTTCAGCGGCTTCGTCCATCATATGGATCATCCTGTCATCATCCACGCTCTCCGTAAACAAATCATTGGCTAGCATGACACAGAGACCTGTCTGAAAGGTTTGCATTTTCAAAAAAATCGATTGCAGCTCCTGATCAGAAAACCCCGCAAAGCGTTGCTGGAGTTTTATTTGTAAATCCAGTAAAACCCACTTATAATAAGAACATATGTTTGTTAAAATATGAAATAGTTCAACATACAGCAGTAAAGGATCAGAGGGGAGGAAGAGGAGTGGCTCGTACGTTATATGAACGGATAACTACCAAACAGACTTTAAACAGAGTGAAGGAAGAGAGGATGCCCTTCGATTGGTCCATCAATCCGTACCGCGGATGCGGGCATGGCTGCAGCTTTTGTTATGCCCGCGCTTTCCAATCCTTTATCGGCATGGGAGCGGAAGATGAGTTTCAGCACCATATCTTTATGAAGTCGAATGCAGCCGAAGCGCTTGAGAAGCAGCTATCGAGTGCGGCAAGGAAGTTTGATCATGATATTGAAGCGATGCGGAGATATATTGGACAGGTTACGATCGGTACGGCAACCGATCCGTACCAACCGATCGAGAGCAAGGAGGGCATTACGCGGGAGTGTCTGAAGCTGCTCGCTAAATACCGCATCTCCACAAGCATTACAACGCGCTCTCCGCTCGTACTCAGGGATATGGATATATTGACCCGAATGGAGAATGTGTCTGTCAACATAAGTCTCAACACGCTGAATGGGGACATCATCCGGAAGCTGGAGCCGGCATCGCCCCATCCGGAGGGCAGGCTCGATACGATCCACCAATTATCGGCTGTAGGCATAAGAACGGGCTTGTTTGTGGCGCCTGTGCTGCCCTTTTTGACGGATAAGGAGTCAGAGCTGAAAGATCTCTTGTTGCAGGGGAAGGTAAGGGGCGTTTCTTTTGCCATGATCTCGTTATTGAGACTCTCGCGCGACGTGAAGAAATGGTACATCGAAACACTTAAACACCAGTTTCCCGAAGTGGTTCAACCGTACCGCGAGTTATATGGACAGGGCGCATATGCTGAAGAGCATTACGTGCGTTCCTTCAAGTCGATGGCAGCCAGGCTGCTGAACGAATATGATCTGTACGGACTGACCACGGGTGCATCTGCTGCTGCCGTGAGCAAGTCCGGGACGATCGTAAGCAGGACTTCTCAAGAGAACGGGACGCAGGTTGAAGGCGCTCGCGAGCATCTTCTTTCAGTGGGGGACTTGGTTGCTCCTGCACAGCCAAGGAAGCTGCCGCAACCGGCAGTGCCGGTCTCCTGGGAGGAGCTTATGCCGGATATTGAGCAGCTATCCTTTCCTTTTTGATGCTCCCTTTCCTTGGGGCTTCAGATGTCGGATGACGTTCTCTATCGGTTGGGGAGGCAAGGTCTGAAGCAGGTCGCCCTTCTCTCTTAGCCGTTCTTCGATATTCAGCAGATGAAAATCCGTGGGAGAAACATCCTGACGGACCTCGTCCCAAGTGAGCGGCGTGGAGACGGTCCCCAGCCGCCGGGCCCGTGGGGTATAAGGAGCGGCGAGCGTCCTTCCGCTGTAGTGCTGAAGATAATCAAAGTAGATTTTATCGCCGCGATTCTTCTTAAGTCGTTCGATGGTGAACAGTTTAGGGAACTTCTCCGTCACATATTGCCCCACGAATTGGCCAACCGTGCGAAGTTCATCAAACGTAATGCCTTCCGGAATCGGAACGATGATCTGAACCCCGGTAGCTCCTGAGGTTTTCGGGACGGAGGACAGGCCCAAGGAGCTCAGCACGTCCCCTACAATCGAAGTCGCTTCCATGATCCGCGGCTCTTCCGGCAGCGTTGGATCCAGATCAATCATCCATTCGCAGGGCAGATTGCTGCCTGCTATGTGCAGTGAAGGATGAAACTCAAGCGCAGCCAGGTTCCCCAGCCAGAGCAGCTCCGGCAGTCCGTTGAGCAGCACGTAGTTAATATTTTCGTGCACATAGGTCTGCACAAAAGACGGCAGCGGCTCCGGCGCATTTTTCTGATAGAAGGATTCGCCCTCGGCCCCGTGCGGATATCGGATGGTCGTGAGCAGTCTGCCCCGGCAGTACCGGAGCAGGAACGGGGAGATAGCCGCAAGCTTTTGCAGATACATCGCTTTAGTAATGCCGACTTCCGGCCATAGCGGTTTGTCGGGATTCGTAATTTGAATCTCCTGTCCCTCGATCATTAGGGTCCCTTTGACGGTACGAGCCATATGGTTTACACCCCCTCAATCGATACGAGTTTGGGATGGCGCATCATGCCATCCTGACTCCATTCAAGAAATGTGACCTGAACGGAAAGCGGCTGGCTAAGCCAGGCCAGCTGTTCTTTCTTCAGGTCGGTATGGAGCGTACTCCATATCGCATCAGCACGATGGCTTTCGGCATATTGCAGCAGCCGCTTCTTCGTCTGCTCATTAAGCCCCAGGGAAGCCCGGCCAATGTAGTTACCGTCGTCATCGGCAATGACGAGGCTGGCGACACGGCCTTCCCTGATAATCATGGCGACGGCGGAGGCTGTCATGTTCACGGCGATCTTTTTCTTGTACCAATCCCGATGCTTCTTGCCTTCACGATAAGGAGAGGAGAGGCGCTTCATCACAATGCCCTCCCATCCCCGTTCTTCGGCCCAACTCCATAAATGCTCGCCTTCAAGAAACAGATCCGCGGTCAGCAGGCCCGGAGTGTCGGAAACGATCTCCTTCAGGCGGTGGTGTCGTTCAAGATATGGCAGCTTGCGCATGTCTTGGTCGCCGTCCACCAGAATGTCAAAGAGGACATAAGTAAACAGAGGAGCGTTCGTGCTGACCGCACGTGAACGCTCCCGCTGAAGAACTTTCTGAAACACGGGACGACCAAGCTCCGGATGAAAATAGACAACCTCGCCATCCAGAAGAAGACGCCGTTCTTGCAGTCCGGATAATGCCTGAACGACTTCGGGATATAGAGATGTTTTATCGAGCAACTTGCGGGAGTATAGCGATACACGGTTCTGGTCAAGTCCGGCCAGAATGCGCACGCCGTCCCATTTCAGCTGATAACCCCAATCCTCACCCGTCGTGATCTGATCCGTCGAGATCGGTGCCATCGGCTCTTTGGGCAGCAGATTCTGCAATTGTCCCATACGGATCAGGATGTCGAGTCGGATTTCTTGGATTTGGTTGTCCGGCGCTTCGGCTTCGGTGTGTCAAGCTCGCCTTCCCCGCCGCTCACCTTGGCAGCCGGTTCTTTGGCAGCCGTCTTCCGGGTTGGTTTACGCGGCTTTGGTTTGGTGCCAGGATCCGTTCCGATTGGCTTTACCGCTTCGATGCTTGCCTGGAGGGCCGCCATCAGATCGACAACGTTGGTCTCCTGACGGGCAGGCGCAATCTTGATCTCTTCGCCGGATACTTTGCTGTTGATCAGATCCAGCAGACGTTCCCGATAATCATCCGTATATTTCTCAGGGTCAAAGGGAGTCGACAGCTGGTCAATCAGCAGTTTGGCCATATCGAGTTCCTTGGAGTTGACCTCGGTTCTTTCAGGCAAATTCGGGACCTGGGAGATCGGCCGGATCTCATCCGGGTAGAAAATCGTCTCGATCGACAAGCATTCATCGAGCACCCGGATCGCGGCCAGACTGCTCTTCGAGCGAATAGCGATTTTGGCGATGCCGATTTTGCCTGACTGCTTCATCGCTTCCAGCAAGAGCCGGTATGCGTTTGCACCTGCTTGATCCGGCGAGAGATAGTATGTCTTTTGAAAATAAATCGGGTCAATTTCGGTCAGATCCACAAAGTCCAGAATGGTAATGTTTTTGCTGTTCTGCTCCGCCAGCTGCTCCAATTCCTCTTTCTCGAACAGCACGAATTTCCCCTTCTCATACTCGTACCCCTTCGTAATTTCCTCCCAGGCAACTTCCTCTTCACATACCGGACATTTGCGGATGTAAGAGAGGGGGCTGCCGCACTCCTTGTGAATGTACCGCATCGAAATATCCTTATCTTCCGTAGCCGAGAACATCTTGACGGGCACGTGCACCAGACCAAAGCTGATCGCGCCCTTCCAAACCGTATGCATTCTATGAAACCTCCTATCAAATTCTAATATGTTTGGGTATGACTGTGTAGTAACGCAATAAACGACTACTATTAGTGTGCCCAAAAAAGACTCTAGTATGAGTTATAGCTCAGGATTGCATAATTAGAACCCGTTTGTGGCATATTGACGATGAACTCTGCCTGTATAAGGAGGTAATTTTCGTTATGATGGAGCCTAGAGAAACCGAAACGTCGGAAGAGATACAGAAGGACAGAGCCTCGGATCATTCCGCTGCAGAACCGGTGAACGGGGAGATGGTGGATTGGAACAGCCTAACTTCGGAGGAGAGCGAGATCTCTCGGGAATCTACGATGTTCGATATTGACCGGATGATCAACGAAGGCCTTGGCGGAGGCAATGTCACCCTGGATAACGGGCTGATCGGCCCTTCCACAACCGATACGATGGACGTCGTGGACGAATCGCCAAGAAATATGGAGAAGGAGGACTAAACGTATGGAGATACAGAGAGCCGTGGAGATTTTCAACTCCAAGGATACTTACAAGGTCAACCTGGGAGGGGAGTCCGTGTGGATCGAGCATGTGGATCAGCAGAACGGGATGGCCACCGTTCAGGTTGGTTCCCGTCCTACGAATACACTGACTGTGAACGTAGACCGGCTGAAAGAAGGCGAATAGCTTATTGTAGGTGCTCTTTAGCTCCGTCTAATCGGTTAATAAACACGAAAAACACACCTTGTACGGGTCCTATATCGTTGGAAACCGGATAAGGTGTGTTTGTGTTGACTACGTCGTTAACGAATCCCTCTGAAAAATAATCGGATATCATCAGCCAGCAAATCAGGAGCTTCCAATGCGGCGAAATGGCCGCCTCGGTCGAATTCTGACCAATGCAGTATGTTGTACTGGCGCTGAGCCATGCTCCGAATGGAAAGGTCCTTGGGGAAGACCGCCACGCCCGTGGGCACCGAGGAATAGGGTGCTGGAGCTCCCCAATTACTGGAGCTTTCTTTATAGATTCTTGCAGATGAGCCTGCTGTAGCCGTGAGCCAATAGATTGAGACATTTGTAAGAAGGAGATCGAGATCAACCGCATCCTCAGGGAGATCTGCCGTTGGATCTGTCCATGCCTTAAACTTCTCCACAATCCATGCCAGCTGACCAACCGGGGAATCTGTTAAGCCGTAGGATAGTGTCTGCGGTCTGGTTGCTTGAAGGACGGCATATCCGGACCCGTCAAATCCGCCACCGGCTAATTCCCCATAGCGCAGCTGCTCTGCAGCCGTAAGGTTCTCGGTTTCAGCAGGATCTCCGGTTGGGAACATCGACAAACCATTACAATGAACGCCAATGATACGTTCTGCAGCGATCCGGCCAAGTTCAGTAGAAACCAAACACCCGGTATCTCCACCTTGAGCTCCATAACGTTCATAGCCCAAGCGACGCATTAATTCATCCCACGCTCTAGCTACACGCTCGATGTTCCATCCCCGTTCCGTTGTATGCCTGGAGAAGCCGAAACCTGGAAGGGAGGGGATCACGAGATGAAATGCATCGGACGGATTTCCACCGTACTTGCCTGGGTTGGTGAGCGGTTCAATCATATGTATAAACTCTACAATCGATCCTGGCCAGCCATGGGTAACGATTAGAGGCAGTGCATCAGGCTCAGGGGAGCGAACATGCAGGAAGTGGATATTTTGTCCATCGATGGTGGTCGTGAATTGAGGAAATTCATTCAGCATGGCTTCATATTTACGCCAGTCATATGAATTCTTCCAATAAGTTCATAGCTTCTTTAGGTAAGACAGCGGCGTGCCATAATCCCAGTGGTTATCCTCCAGATCATCAGGCCAGCGAGTACGGGCCAAACGTTCCTTAAGATCAATCAGGTCCGATTCCGGAATTTGAATGTGAAAGGGAGTTATAGTTGTTTCAGAAAAAGGGGCTGTGTTCGGTATGTTTGTTATATTCATTGTCATCCTCCTCAAGGTTTTTATCATGGTTTATCTTTGTTCTGGTTTAACTATAAGGCTTGATCTTTGACTACATCGTGTCAGTGTTTGATACCTGGGTTGACGTTTCTTTTCTCATCCCAAACTTAAAAGCGAAACTCATGTTCTTGCAGCGGCTTGGGAGGACCGATATAATGAAGATCAAGTATTTTAAGATATGGGCAAAATAAGTAAAGGGTGGGTTATCAGTGAACAATGGCCGTACGGAGGGCCGGTTTCGAATGAGTTCAAGCAGTCTGGAAGAGACGGAGCAGCTTGCTGCTTGGCTGGCCGCTAGGGCAAAGCCAGGGACTGTCATCGGCTTGGACGGAGATCTTGGAGCAGGAAAAACGGCATTTTCCCAACAATTTGCACGGCACCTTGGTGTGAACGGGGTTGTGAATAGCCCGACATTTACGATTATTAAAGAATATGAGGGGCGTCTGCCGCTCTACCATATGGATGTGTACCGTTTGTCGATCGATGAAGCGGATGAGCTCGGGCTGGATGAGTATTTTTTTGGCGAAGGGGTTTGTCTCGTGGAGTGGAGCAGCCTGATCACCGAGCTTTTGCCGGAGCGTTATCTGCATATCCAGCTTGAAACGACAGGCGAAACTCACCGGATCATCACACTTTCAAGCCAGGGCGAGCCCTATGGCGAGTGGTGCCGGGATTTGAATGAAAAATGGGGTAGCTGGAATGAACAACAATGACACGAAGCCGCAGCAGCGGTTTTTGGCGCTGGATACGTCTACGGCATCGCTGGCGGTATCCGTGATGGAGCAGGACAAGCTGCTGTCGGAAGTGAACACGAATGCGGACCGCAACCACTCGGTGCATCTGCACCCGGTGATGGCACAGGCGCTTGCGGAAGCAGGCCTCGGCATGGACCAGATGGACGGCATTGCCGTAGGAGTAGGTCCGGGTTCTTATACGGGGATCCGGATTGCGGTAACGGCTGCCAAAACATTGGCATGGGCTAATCACATCCCGGTTGTCGGGGTATCCAGCCTGCATGCCTTGGCATGGGGGGGCTTGAAGTCCGGATGGCATCAAGCCGAGCCGAAGAAGGGATTCCACTGGGTCATTCCGCTGCTGGATGCAAGACGGGGGCAAGTGTACACGGCATTATTCGCTGTCGATTCAGAGAGTCAAGAGGATGCGCCGATACGTATGGAAGCAGACGGTATTCGCCTAATGCAATCCTGGGTGGAGGCCTTGCAGGAACGGATCAGCAAGCTGCCTGAAGAGGAGCGCCCGGTTTGCCTTTGGTTTACTGGGGAAGTGGAGCTTCATGCCGAAACCGCCCGCGGGCTTGAGCCTGGGTTTGGAGACGGGCTGCATATTCATCCGTATTCGCTTGAAGGCCGCTGGATGGGGTACTTGGGAGCAGCCAGGTTGCTCGCCGGGGAAGCGGATGATGTGCATACACTGGTGCCCAATTATACACAGCTTTCCGAAGCGGAAGCGAACCTGCTGCGTAAGCGGTGAAGGGAGCGTTGGATTCGTCATGGATCAGCAGAAGAAGCCGGTAGATGGTGAAGACGGTTTGTCCTTTCGGTTGATGACCCTGGAGGATATTCCGGAGATTCTCGTGGTGGAGCGCGAAGCGTTCACCGTGCCTTGGACCGAGGAAGCTTTTCACAATGAGCTGAAACTGAATCATTTTGCACGTTATATGATTATGGAGTACGAAGGCAAGACGGTTGGATATGCAGGCATGTGGACGATCGTTGATGAAGCACACGTTACGAATATTGCGCTGCTGGAGCAGTACCGCGGACGCAAGTGGGGCGATCGACTGCTTACGGAACTGATGAAGACCGCTGCTTATATGGGAATGGAGAAAATGACGCTGGAAGTTCGGGTTTCCAATCACGTCGCCCAGCACTTATATACCAAAAAAGGGTTTAAACCAGCCGGTGTCCGGAAGGGGTATTATTCCGATAACCAGGAAGACGCACTCATCATGTGGGCAGATTTGCCCCCATATCGGGAGGACGATGGCGAGGAAGGAAGTCAAAGGCTATCATGAATGAAGAAAGAGTGGACCGGCAGCACAGCTGCATATTGGCGATAGAAACGAGCTGCGATGAAACCTCGGTTGCCGTTGTAAAGGATGGCTATGAGGTTTTGTCCAGCGTCATTGCCAGCCAGATCGAAACACATAAAGCTTTTGGCGGGGTTGTCCCCGAGGTGGCTTCCCGCAAGCATGTGGAGAGCATCACGCTAATTATTGAACAAGCCGTAGCTGAGGCTGGCATTGAAATGAAGGATTTGTCGGCGATCGCCGTAACGCAGGGGCCCGGTCTGGTCGGAGCGCTACTCGTTGGCGTTATGGCTGCTAAAAGCCTGGCGTTTGCACTTGGTAAGCCGCTAATCGGTACGCATCATATTGCGGGTCATATTTATGCCAACCGCTTTGTGGGCGATATCGCTTACCCTTGTATGGCACTGGTTGTTTCCGGCGGTCACACCGAGCTGGTCTACATGAAAGACGAAGGCAACTTTGAGTTGATCGGCAGGACGCGCGATGATGCAGTTGGCGAAGCGTACGACAAAGTGGCCAGAGCGCTTGGCTTCCCGTATCCCGGGGGCCCGCATGTCGACCGTATGGCATTGGAGGCCGAAGAGGTTGTGGAGCTTCCCCGTGTATGGCTGGAGCCGGATTCCTACGACTTCAGCTTCAGCGGTCTGAAATCGGCTGTATTAAATGTCGTCAATCAGAGCAAAATGCGTGGAGAGGAAGTCCGGACGGAAGCGATAGCCCGGGGTTTCCAGGAATCGGTGGTTGAAGTGCTCGTGGAAAAGGCGGTTCGCGCGGTCAGAACATATGATGCCAAGCAGTTGCTGCTGTGCGGTGGCGTTGCCGCTAATCGCGGGCTCCGTAAAACATTGGCTGAACGTTGCGAGCAGGAAGGGATATTGCTGACGATCCCGCCATTTCAGTATTGTACCGATAACGGAGCGATGATTGCCGCCGCGGCGCATCTGAAATGGAAGCAGGGGAGCTTTACGTCGCTCGATATGAAGGCCGACCCGCAAATGTCGCTGGAACTTTGGGCGCAGTCACTAAGCTAAAGCGTCTTGACACGTCTCTATATAGGACGTATAATCTTGATCAAATTCCAGAATGTTGAAACGCAAAGAACAGGACCAGTAAGGTGAACCTTGGATAAAGAGAGCTGCGGGACGGTGCAACGCAGACGAGAGGGCCTGAACTCACCTGGGAGCGGAGCAGGGGAACCTTGCGCAATGAAATGCCGATCAGGCATGGATTGATTGCGGAGTTTGACCTTGTTACGGGATGGCCTCCGTGAGAAAGGCTGCGTACAAATCATTTGTGATTTGGCGATGGAGGGGGCTTTAAAGTCCGGGAACAGCATGAACCCGGGAGCTTAGAGTCAACAAGAGTGGTACCGCGATAGGATAGCCTGTCGTCTCTTGAATAAGAGATGGCAGGCTTTTTTGCATGCTTATTAGGCTGCTAATGCTTTGATCAAGCAGCAGTAGGCATAACAGCATATCGTATAAACGCGATGAACGGGAGCAGTAAAAGAGAGCTGTCTACAGAGAGCTACGGGTTTGGTGTAACGCAGCGGCAGCAAGCTTTGAATCTCGCCCGGGAGCGGAAGAGGGGAACAGCACGCATCGGGAATGGAGCAAGACAGACCAATGACGATGAATGCAGCCGTACTCTCTTACGGAGTTTCCTCCGTCATCAGGATGTCCATTCTCTTCATGTCCAGCCGGTATGAGGAGATCATGGACGTGAGTGGACGTGTATATGTCGCGGCAGAACAGCTGCGAACGAGGCGCGTCAATTAGAGTGGTACCACGGAGGGTGTTAGCCCGTCGTCTCTTTTATGAAGAGATGGCGGGCTTTTTTGCTGCCGGCAGCAGCAGGGTGGGATGCGGACGCAAGTCGACGTGCGGACGTAAAGCGAACATATCGAGCAGATGGGACAACAAGCCCGTAGGAAATCGGGTCATACCATAACCAAGGAGAGTATACAAAAATGAGTGAATCCATGAGAACCATCCAAATATTCGATACCACATTGCGGGACGGGGAACAGGCACCGGGAGCAAGCCTGCACCCTGAGCAGAAGATTGTGCTGGCCGGAAAGCTGGCGGAGCTGGGCGTTGACGTAATGGAGCCAGGGTTCCCGGTGTCTAGCCCCGGGGAGTTTGCCGCTGTACAAGACATCTCGAGACAGCTGCAGCAGGTGGAGATATGCGGATTCGCACGTGCTGTGAAAGGAGATATCGATGCTGCCGTCAAGGCCACCCAAGACGCGGCCAGAAGGCGAATTCATCTGTTTATTTCGTCTTCCGACATCCATCTTCGCCACCAGCTGCGCATGAGCCGACCGGATGTGGTAGCAAGGGCACGTGAGATGACAGCTTATGCGAAGCAGTTCAGCGACGTGGTGGAATTTACGGCGATGGATGCCTCGCGCACCAGCATTGATGACCTGATTGAGATGGTGGAGGCCGTCATTGAAGAGGGCGCAACGATTATCAATCTGCCCGATACGGTTGGATATGCGCTTCCGAATGAATATGGTCAGATGTTCCGACGCGTGCGGGAAGGCGCCCGTGGCGGAAAGACGGTTGCCTACAGCGCCCATTGCCACAATGATCTCGGTCTGGCTGTGGCCAACAGCCTGGCTGCGATTGAAAACGGTGCCAGCCAAATCGAGGTTACCGTGAATGGGGTGGGCGAACGTACAGGCAACTGCGCACTGGAGGAGCTGGTCATGGTTCTATCTACCCGGGGTGACATCCTGCGGGCGGAGACGGGTATTACGGCCGAGAAGCTGTATGAAGTATCCCGTCTCGTTAGCGGTGCGATGCATTTTCCAATTGCCTTTAATAAGCCTGTGGTCGGTCGGAACGCCTTCCAGCATGAATCAGGCATCCACCAGGACGGTCTGCTGAAGGATCGAAGCACCTACGAGATTATGGACCCGGAAAAGCTGGGGATTCCGCGGAGCATGATCGTGCTGGGCAAGCATTCCGGTCGTCATGCGCTTAAGGATCGTCTTGCCAGGTACGGTGTCCAGCTCGATGCATCCGAAATGGAGTCCTTGTACGATACCTTCAAGGAGACGGCTGACTGCCTGAAGGTGGTCAGCGATGATCAGCTGCTGCAGATGGTGAGCAGCACACTAGGCAAACCGGCCCAAGTATATGAGCTGACCGAGGCGCAGGTCATTTCGGGAACGGGCAGCAGCCGGGTTGCGGCTGTCACGCTGCGTCATCTGAGCGAGCAAACGGAAACAACCTACTCCAGCGTGGCGGACGGTCCGGTGCAAGCCGTTATTTCGGCGATCAGCCAAGGAATTAGCAGTGCCATCCGCTTTGGCGATCTGGAACTTCATTCGTTAAGTAGCGGCGAAGATGCGCATGCCGAAGCGGCGGTCACGGTTGAGAAGGCCGGCAAGATCTTCCGCGGCACGGCCGTGCACCAGGATATCGTTATGGCCGCAGGTCTGGCATACGTTGCTGCATGCAACTCGGCGTTGATGTCGGTCTAGGCGAGGAAGCTGAGCAGGGAACCTTAGCGTCTCCACTTCGATAATTTGACACAAGCGACCTTCCGAATTGCACTGAGGAAGGTCGCTTTTTTCAAGATCTAGCTCAATATAACTGGCTAATAACAAGTGGTAAGTCTATATAGAAGGCTATTATATAAGACATATAATTCTGTCAAGTTGTGAACAACGTTATCCACATATTCGCCGAAAAATGTGCATAAGCGAGAAAAATGTCGATAAATCGGTCTTTTGCAAGATGCTGAAAAGAGGGGACAGGATTTTCAATTTCTTCGGTGGAAACTGTGGATAATGTGAATAACTTAGTGGATAAAGTTGGATACAGGACCGAAGATGCGCGAATAACAACAAAAAAATGGCCATTTCGGCCATTTTCATGGTAAACTTATGCACCATTATTGGGGATAAGTTTGTGCATAAATGCAAAACTCCATTTGAAACACTTTTGTGAATTTTTTTTAAGCTTCCAGCAATGACTCCCATTCGGCAAAAATTTGCTCAAGCTGACTCTTTTTCTCCTCTAACGACTGCTGGCGTTCTTGGAGTGCCATATAATCCTGATAGATCTCCGGCAGCGTCATCTCGGTCTCGAGTTTGGAAATGTCCGATTCCAAATCATGAATTTGCTCTTCCAGACTTGTGAGCTTGCGCTGACGGTTTCGTTCCTCCCGCTTTGCTTGCTTCTCGGCTTCAAAAGAAACGGCCCCCTGTTTCTCGACGGTAGCTTCAGCTTTCCCTTCCTGTTTCAGGGTGTGACGAGCAAACGGCTCGGAAGGTTCGTCATTCATATCGAGAATTTCCTGCTTTTTCTCCGTATAGTCGTCATAATTACCCAGGAAATGTTGAATGCCGTCCGGATGAAGCTCGATGATGCGCTCGGCCATTTTGTTAAGGAAGTAACGGTCATGGGATATGAACAATAAAGTGCCTTCGTAATCTATTAGTGCCGATTCCAGAACCTCTTTTGCAAATAAGTCCAGATGGTTCGTCGGCTCGTCCAAGATGAGCATGTTGGCTTCCAGGAGCATCAGCTTGGCAAGTGAGACGCGTGCCTTTTCCCCGCCGCTTAAGGAACTGATCTTCTTGAGCACATCTTCGCCGCTGAAGAGGAAGTTGCCCAGAACGGTGCGGATGCGGGATTCCTCCATATGAGGATAGGTGCTCCATAGCTCTTCCAGAACGGTATTGCTCGGATTAAGCTCGGATTGCTCTTGATCGTAGTAGCCGATCTTCACTTTTGTCCCCCATTGAAGCGATCCCGCCGATGGCTTCAATGTACCGATCAGGCATTTAAGGAGCGTCGATTTGCCAACCCCGTTGGGACCGATCAAAGCTACGGTTTCTCCGCGGCTGAGATCAAAGGAAACCTGTCGGAACAGTGGCTTGTCCTGCTCGAACGCAAGCGACAGATCCCGCACATGAAGCACGTCTTTACCTGACATATACTCGGCTTCAAAAGAAAAATGCGCTTTTTTCAGATCCCCCAGCGGTTTGTCCATCCGTTCCATTTTATCCAGCGCTTTGCGACGGCTCTGTGCGCGCTTGGTCGTAGAGGCCCGGACCAGATTTCGCTGGATGAAGGTCTCCATGCGGGAGATCTCATCCTGCTGCTTCTCGTATTGCTTCAGCTGGGATTCGTATTCCGCTGCCTTCAGCTCAATATACCGGCTGTAGTTGCCCGTATATTTTTTGGAGTGACGGCGTTCGATTTCAACGATGGTCGTCACGAGACGATCCAGGAAATAGCGGTCGTGGGAAACGACAAGCAATGAACCGGAATAGCCGCGCAGATAATCCTCCAGCCAGGTGAGGGTCGCGATATCCAGATGGTTCGTCGGTTCATCCAGCATGAGCAGGTCGGGTGCCTGCAGCAATATTTTTGCAAGGGCCAGCCTTGTCTTCTGCCCGCCGCTTAATGTGGCAATGGAGGTGTCTGGCGAAAAGCTACCAAATCCCATGCCGTGAAGGACGCTGCGGATACGTGTTTCGATCTCATAACCGCCCTGATCCTTGAACCAGTCCGAACGGATCGCATAACGATCCAGAAGCTCCTGGTATTTCTTTGGATCCTCGCTTGACTTCGGGTCGGCAATTTGTTCCTCCATCTGACGCAGCTCGCGCTCCATCTCCAGAAGGGGAGTGAATACATCCAGCATCTCGTTCCATATCGACGAATCGGACTGAAGTCCGCTGTTCTGGGCAAGATAACCGACGGTCGTTTCCTTAGCTTTGAAGATTTGTCCGCCATCATAAGACATCTCGCCAGCCAAAATTTTGAGCAGGGTCGATTTCCCGGCTCCATTGACTCCGACAAGGCCGATTCTTTCGCGTTCAAGCACCTGTAGACTGATCCCGTCCAGCACGGGCGTAACTCCGTATAATTTCGTAATGCCATTGGCTTGCAGCAGCATGTTATGTGAACCTCCATCATTCTATATGTTTGTTCGATTAATTCTTCATTATAAGAAAAACCTCTACCGACG